>NZ_JAAGPS010000033.1:0-56073 GCF_017105025.1 Paraburkholderia sp. Ac-20336
GCACCGCCGCCGACCGCGCCACCGATCACCGCGCCCGTGCTGCCGCCCACTGCGCCGCCAAGTGCGGCACCGGCCACACCGCCCAGCGCGCCGCCGAGCATGTTGTTCATATCGCCGGCCATGACCGGCAACGACGCTGCGGCGCTCAAGGCGGCCACGGCAACCATCTGGATGATTCTCTTCGACATAGCAGGTCTTTTGTTTTGATGAGACGGTGCCGAGTATAACGGCGCATTCGAAAGGCTTTTGTAACCACAGAGCCGAGCGCCAGTAAGACGTGTAACAAAATGAATTCGCGTTTTTGCAGGGCATGCGCTGAACGCGAAAAAACAAGGGCCGCTCGAAATGAGCGGCCCTTGCTGCTGCGGGATTGCTACGGATTACCGAACGATATGCGCTTTCTTATTTGTGCCGTTTCTTCTTCAGCTCGATCGTTTCGAACAGTTCGTAGTCGGCGGTCGGCGTTTGATCCGCGCCGGGCGCATGGTAGTAGTTCATCGTAATCGTGGTCTCCCCGCCATGCTCGCCCGGATCGTAATCGAACACCGCGATACCGTAGCCGGTGCCGGTGTCGCGCTGCGCGGACCAGATCGCGTCTTCGACCGCATCCGCGTTGGCGCGCACGAACGCGCCCGTTGTCGTCGTCGACGGAGCCGGGCGATTCGGCTTCGTGAAAATGCGCGCTTGCGGCAGACCCGTGCCGGCATCGACGCCATACACATCGAGCGGCGCGCTCGTGCCGCCACCGCCGAGAATCAGGTGAATCGTGCCGTGGCTCGTATCGAACGTCGACTCGCCATGCGAAACCGCCGACATGACCGGCTTCGGCTGCAACGTATCGACCGGCCGGCCCGTCGCGATGTCGGTGCCCTTGTGGTGATTGCAACCGCGCACCGGATAGCTGCGCTCGTAGTCGTGATCGTGGCCGCACAGCACGAGGTCCACGCCATAGCGATCGAAGAGCGGTAGCCACGCTTCGCGAATGCCCTTGTCCGAGCCGTTGCCGGTCTTCGACGAACTGAGCGCGTCCTGATGCATCTGCACGACGATCCAGTCGATGTCGCCGTCATGTGCGGCGCGCTGCAAGACGTTTTCGAGCCAGCGTGTCTGCTCGCCGTTGCTATAGCCGCGCACGTAGAGCGAGGTGCCGGCCGGAATCGGCGGATTGCCGGTGCTCGCCACCGGCGTCAGCGGCGTGGGCCCCGCAACGAATGCCGCGCCATCCTGATAGATGACGTCGTCCGCGTCGAGCGAAACGAACAGCACCGCGCCGACGCGAAAGCTGTACCAGCGGCCCTGAAAACGCGTGTGATTGTCGGGCAGCGTATAGCGCGACAGATACGACGCCAGCCCCTGCTCGCCGTTGTTGAATTCGAGTTCGTGATTGCCGGGGCACGGCATCCACGGCCGGTTCGACGCGGACGTCTGTGCATTGTTGCCGAAGTCGCGCCACACCTCGGGCTGCTGCATCGGATTCAGGTTCGCGTAGCAGAGGTCGCCGTTGAGCAGGTGAAACAGCGGCTGAAAGCGCTCGACGGCCTGCACCGCGAAGCGGCTTTGCGGCGACGACAATACCCAGTTCGTATTCGGCGTCGCGAGATCGCCGTAACTGGTCCAGCGAAACGGCGTGCGGCCATGCGGCGCGGTGCGGAAACTCGCGCTAAAGGGCTGCGACGCATTGCTGTCGTTGTCGGCCGTCACTTCGTACTGGTAATGCGTATCGGCCTTCAGATCGCGCAGGCGGGCGTGATAGCTGAAGACGACCTCGCCGTTGATGCCGTCGGTATAGGTGCTCTGCACCGCATGCACGGTGTGCCGTTGCCGGTCCGCGCCGTTCAGCCCGCTCAGGCGCACCTGCGGATTGCTTGCGGCCGCGAGCGACGACCACGACACCGTGACTTCGCTCGTCGGGTCGTTGCCCCAGGTCAGATGCACCTGCTCGGGTGTGCCGTCGGGTGCGGTACCGTTTGCGCCGCGCGCCGCCGACGAAAGCGCGCCCGCGGCGGTTGCGAGACTCGATGCGCCGGCGAACTTCAGGAATCCTCGACGCGAAACGATCGATGCGCCCTGCTCGTCGGCGGGCGCTGCCTTGACGATTTTCTTGTTCGACATGTCCGGTGTTGTTGTGAGGTGGTGGAAGAATGCCAGCGCAAAACAACGCACCGCGGTGCGAGCGCGGACGCATGTGACGAACCATCGTAGCGGCGTAGCGATGACAGCCCGATGAAAACATCGGACCGGAAAAAACGAAGGAATGGAAGAATCGGATTGCGAAACGAAAGTTCGTTTCGATATGAATGAAGGCGTTCTGAAAAATTCGTAACGGCCGGGCGACCGTTAAATCAGACTAGCTTAATCAGCGTGGGGTTGCCGGCGCACGATGCAACCAGACGACCTGCATGCAGCCGGCAACCGTGAATTCGCTCAGGTCTGCGAACTCGTGTCGTCGGAAGCCTGAGCGTTGCTGGCGTCGTCCTGCTTCTCGTCTTCTTTCTTCTCGACCAGCGATTCCAGCTTGCCGGCGCCTTCAAAACCAGCGACAGCGGCAATGCCTTTCGTCAGCAGACCCGCTTCCGGATCGAC
Source organism: Paraburkholderia sp. Ac-20336 (assembly GCF_017105025.1). Taxonomy (NCBI): domain Bacteria; kingdom Pseudomonadati; phylum Pseudomonadota; class Betaproteobacteria; order Burkholderiales; family Burkholderiaceae; genus Paraburkholderia; species Paraburkholderia sp. Ac-20336. Next base: position 2,584 of record NZ_JAAGPS010000033.1, read on the forward strand.
TTTCTCCGCTGCTTCGACGGCGGCAACCGCACCTGCAATCTTGCCTACTTCGTCCAGAAGTCCCATGTCGCGCTCCCACAAAAGTTGGTGAAACTGCATCGTCTCACGAAGCTCGCGTGCTGTCGTCAAATGTTAAGCGGCTTGACGGTGACGGGACTGTACCGATGTAACACAATCGTCAGCTTGAGGGCGGCTGCGGATTGTTCGCAGGATTCGTGTCGAAGCACGAAACGCGCACGATGCGGCTCCCGTCGACGAGCTTCGACAACTCGCCTTCGAGCGCGTCTGTCACAGCCTGGTCGTAGACTTCCTCGCCGTTGACATACAGCGTGAACGATTGCAGATACTTCGCTTTTTTCTCGGGGTTCTCTATCGTCTGCCGGGTCCATTGATAAAGCGGATAGTGCTCGATGCCGATTCTTTCCGCTTCGCTCACGTAGTCGGCGAATGCATCGAACTGGCACTTCAGCGTCGCGTTGTGCGTGCGCAGAACGTCACGCAGCGCCGGCCACGATGCGCTGGACGGATCGGCGCGCAACGCCTCTGCCCATTCGCGCGACGCGGTAATTCTGAGCTGGAATTGCAATGGAAAAGACATGTCGATTTCCGCTGGCGGCTTTCAGAAGCCGGCGTTTTCTGTCTTGTCAGTAACAGGCGCGGTAGCAGGTGCCGTAGCAGGCGCAACATCGGGTGCTTCGAGCGCCAACTCGCTCTGCTCGATTGCATCGCCACGCACCGGCCTGCCGAGCAGATAGCCCTGCGCGTGCGTGCATCCGCATACGCGCACGAAATTCAGTTGCTCCTCGGTTTCGATGCCTTCGGCCGTGGTCGACATGCCTATTTCACGCGCCAGTGCAACGATGCCGCGCACCACGGCCGCCGATTCGCGCCCGTGCACCGACTCCTTGACGAACGAACTGTCGATCTTCAGCTTGTCGAACGAGAAGCGCACGAGCGTCGACATCGTCGAGAAGCCGGTGCCGAAATCGTCGAGCGCGAGTCCGATGCCGAGCGAACGCAGCCTCGCGATGTTGCGGCGAGTGACCGCATCATCGTTCAATAGCGCGGTTTCGGTCACCTCGAGATTGAGCCGCGTGGCCGGCAGCTTCGTCTTGCGAAGTATCGCCAATACCTTCGACGCGAACGATTCCTCGCGCAACTGCACCGGCGACACGTTAACCGCGACGATCACCTGGTCGCACCACCTCGCCGCTTCCATGCACGATTGCAGTAGCACCCATTCGCCCAGCGCGAGAATCAGCCCGGTGCGTTCGGCGGTCGGAATGAACGCGGACGGCGACAGCTCGCCGCGCGTCGGATGCGTCCAGCGAATCAGCGCCTCGCGGCCCGACACCGCGCCGCTACTCAGGTCGACGATCGGCTGATACTCGATACGCAAACCGCTGAACGATTTCAACGCGCCTTCGAGATCGCTGCGCAAGAGGCTCAGGCTTTCGTCGGAGACATGCTTCTCCCTGTCGAAGATCGTGAACGAACTCTTGCCGCTGCGCTTGACCGCATACAACGCGCGATCGGCGCAAATCAGCAATTGCGGACCCGTCTGTGCATGCTGCGGATAAAGCGCAATGCCGACGCTCGCGCCGATATGCACGAGCGCATCGCTCAACGCGAACGGCCGCGCGAGCGTTCTGACGATGCGATCGGCAAGCACCTTTACGTCGCGAATCTGTGCAGCGCCGTCCGCAATCGCCACGAACTCGTCGCCCGCGAGACGGCCCACCTGATCGCCGCCCGGCAGCAGCTCGCGCAGACGCCTCGCCGCTTCCTGAAGAATCTGGTCGCCCGCTGCGTGGCCGAGACTGTCGTTGATCGCCTTGAAGCCGTCCAGATCGATCAGCAGCACCGCGAATGCCTGGTCCTCGGGCGAGCCCTTGCTGGTGCGCTCGAGCAGCAGTTCGCTGAGACGCGCGCGATTCGGCAAACCGGTGAGGCTGTCCTGCCGCGCAAGACGATGACTGTTTTCGCGCGCGAGCAGCAACGCCACGGTATCGCGATTGCTGCGCAACGCCACCGTGAAAAAGCCGGCCGCGCAAAACGGCGCCTGAAACAGCAGCACGAGCTTGCCGCTGCCCGGCGAGAGTGCCGCGCCCACGCTCAGGAAACCGAGAATGAAAACGATCTGCAATAGCGCGAGGCGCGGCGTACCCGCATTGCGTCCGGCCAGGCCGCCGATCACCCCAACCGCGCACACGTTGCCGAGCAGAAACAGCGTGGGATTCCCGCTGATATTGCACAGTAATGTACCGATGCCGAATAGCATGCTCCACAGCAGACTCGCACACAGAAACGCGGAAGTCGGCGTGGGCAGACCTTGCGCGGAACGCGTGCGGCACAGCCAGATCAGCACGAGCCGCGCGCCCAGCAATGCGACGACGGCAATGCCCCAGACGGCGTAGAGAGGAATCGGATAAAGATAGTACGCGGTGGCGCAAACGCTGATTTCGCAGATCGACGCGAAGACGATCGAAGCGGTTCGCGTAAACAGATTAGCAAGTAAAACCTGCCGGTTCTCCGGGCTCAGGTTCTGAGCGCAAGAGACGACCCACCTGAAAAATGGAGACCTTGGTTCGGTAAAAGCCATGACCTGCGCATCTATCGGTTAGTGGGGCCACACGGACGTGCAATGGTTGCACAAACGTAAAATATCAGATTAATTCCGCAAATGGCGGGAAATGACTGGCCCACACACCGGTTGAAAGCGCTGCACAAATGACGAGCACGTGCACAACGGTTCAACGGAGAATTCGAACGTCCTCGCAAACGTTTGGCGTCACGCAATGCACCATGCGCGAGGCACTCCAGGCGTTGCGAATAACAGACATGACGAATACCCAATAAAAAAGAGGAAGAGCATCGCTCTTCCTCTTTGACGATCGCACGTCGATTGCCGTGCCGGCGCAACTCAGTCGTAAAGCACTGCCGCAATCTTCGGATCGTTCATATTGGTCTTGTCATACCAGTAGAAACCCGTGTCGATCTTCTTCGGCAGCTTTTCGCCATGCAGCGCCTTGACCGCCGAATCGACCACGCATTTGCCGATGCCGACCGGGTTCTGCGTAATCGCGCCCGCCATCAGGCCCGACATGATGTTGTCCTTCTGCTCCTTGCCGGAGTCGAAGCCGATCAGCACGAGCTTCTTGCCCGATTCCTTGACGCCGATCGCGGCACCTTCCGCCGAGCCTTCATTGGCTCCGAAAATGCCTTTCAGGTTCGGGTTGGCCTGAATCATCGCCTTGGCGATTTCCGCCGACTTCAGGTGATCGCCGGCACCGTATTGCACGGAGACGATCTTGATGTTCGGATGCTTCGACTTGATCTGGTTGAGGAAACCGTCGCGCCGGTCGACCCCGGTACGACTCGTCTGGTCATGCACGATCACGCCGACCTCTCCCGCGTCGCCGATCAGCGCGGCCATCTTGTCGGCGGCGAGCGCGGCGGCAGCGATGTTGTCGGTCGCGCACGTGGTGAGCGGAATATCGCTGTCGACACCGGAGTCGAATGCGATGACCGGAATCTTGTCGTTCTGCGCGCGTTTGAGCAGCGGAATCGCGGCCTTGCTGTCGAGCGCCGCGATGCCGAGCGCCTGCGGCTTCTTCGCGAGCGCGGCCGAGAGCATGTCGATCTGCTTGTCGACCATCGCCTCCGTTTCCGGTCCCTCGAACGTCATCCTGACGTTGTTCGCTTTCGCGGACTGTTCGGCGCCTGCTTTCACGGCCTGCCAGAACTGATGCTGGAAGCCCTTCGAAATGAGCGGAATATAAGGCTCGTCCGCATACGCGAGAGCACTTCCACCGACGAGCGCGCCGACACCGACCACAATACCGATGAGTCTTCTCTTCAACATGGGGCCTCCTCCTAAGGATGGGCTATCAACCTGCAGCCGTTGAGGGAGCCTCCACGTGCTCCCCTCTCTCTTGCTCCTGCGATTCCTGTGTTTGCTGCGTTTGCGTTTGTTGTGTTTCCTCTATCGGCGGGTTCAGCTTCTCCTGCTGCGCCGCAGGATGTCCGCATAGACCGCGAGAATGATGATGAGACCCGTCACGACGATCTGCCATTCCTGCGCGACCGACATGATGCGCAAGCCGTTGGTCAGCACGCTCATGATGAAAGCGCCGATGATCGTGCCGAGAATCGTGCCCGAGCCGCCGCTCAGCGACGTTCCGCCGATCACGACCGCGGCGATCGCATCGAGCTCGTAGCCTTGGCCGAGCGCCGGTTGCGCGGAGTTCAGACGCGACGCGATCAGCAGACCCGCAATGCCGCAAATCGCGCCGCCCACGCCGTAGATCGCGATCTTCCAGCGATCGACGTTGACGCCCGAAAGCCGTACCGCTTCTTCGTTGCTGCCGAGTGCGAACGTGTAGCGGCCGAGTGCCGTGCGATTGAGCACGATCGAACTCGCAATCGCGAGGAAGAACAGGATCAGCACCGCATTCGGAATCGGCACGCTCGGCAGCACATAGCCGATCAGCGAATCCTGCGAAATACGGTAGAAGTTCTCGGTGTCGGTGAAATAGATCGGTTTGTCGGCGGAGACGACGAGCGAAAGTCCTTTCAGCAGCATCATCATGCCGAGCGTCGCGATGAACGGCGGAATCTTCATCTTCGCGGTCAGCGTGCCCGATACCGTACCGCAAATTGCGCCCGTGACGATGGCAGCGAGTACGCCGATCCACATCGGCAAATGCCAATTGGTGAGAAACACGCCGCAAATCACGGCGGTAAACGTCATTAACGTGCCGACCGAAAGATCGATGCCGCCCGTGATGATGACGAACGTCGCGGCAATCGCGAGCACGCCGTTCACCGCGGTCGCCTGCAGAATGCCGAGGATGTTGTCCATCTGCATGAAAGCGGGCGACGCGAAGCTGAAGAAAACCAGCAGCAGAATCAGGCTCGCGAACGCGAGCAGTTTCTGCAACGCGGTGGGCGCAAAGATGCGGGCCCTCAGGCCGGAAGACCGGCTCGTATCATCGAGCGCCGCGGTATCCGTTCGCAATGTCATGTCGTGGACCTCTTCAGGCTGGTGCCGCTTTCAGGGTTTCGCGCTGCGTCGCGAGATGCATGATGCGCTCCTGCGTCGCTTCGCTGGCGGAGAGTTCGCCGGTAATGCGACCTTCGCACATCACGACGATGCGGTCGCTCATGCGCAGCACTTCGGGCAATTCCGAGGAAATCATCACGATCGCCTTGCCTTGTGCGGCAAGCGAGCGCAGCAGCTTGTAGATTTCGCTTTTCGCGCCGACGTCGATGCCGCGCGTCGGTTCGTCGAAGAACAGCACGTCGCAATCACGTTCGAGCCATTTCGCAATCACGATCTTCTGCTGATTGCCGCCCGAGAGAAGCCGTACCTGCTGTGTGGCCGATGGCGTGCGAATCGCGAACAGCTTGATGAAGTGCTGGGCGCGTTTGCGTATCTGCGCACGGCGCAGAAACATATTGAACGACAGGAACTTGCCGAGATCGGACATCACGATGTTCGATTCGACGTCCATGCCGGTCGCGAGACCGAAGCGCTTACGGTCTTCCGACAAATAGCCGATGCCGCGCTTCACCGCATCGCTCGGCTTTCTGATCGACGCTTTCACGCCTTTCACGAGAATTTCGCCGGACTCGACCGGATCGGCACCGAACACCGCGCGCGCCACTTCGGTACGGCCCGCGCCCATCAAGCCGGCAAAGCCGAGTATTTCGCCCTGGCGCAACGCGAAACTCACGTCGCGCACGAGCGGCCCCGCGACGAGATTTCTCACTTCGAGCGCGACCTCGCCGCGCACCAAAGCGCTTTCGACCGGCGGCATCTCGGCGAGCGTTCTGCCGACCATCATGCCGATGATCGTTTCGACGCTCGTGCCTTCGGTCGGCACGGTCGCGACGTATTCGCCGTCGCGCATCACGGTCACACGGTCGGTGATCTGTTTCAGCTCGTCCATCTTGTGTGAGATATAGACGATGCCGACTCCGCGCTCCTTCAATTGCCGAATGATGCGGAACAGTTCCGCAATCTCGGCGTCGTTGAGCGCGGACGTGGGTTCGTCCATGATCAGCACGCGCGAGTCGAAAGACAGCGCCTTCGCGATCTCAACCATCTGCTGGCTCGCCACCGTGAGCGAGCCGACCATCGTGCGCGGATCGAGATTGACATGCATGCGCGCGAGAATCTCGCGAGCCTGTGCATTGAGTTTGTCTTCGTCGAGAAAGAGCCCCAGGTGCTTGCGCGGCTCGCGGCCAATAAAGATGTTCTGCGCGACGCTCAGATGATTCATCAGTTGCAGTTCCTGATGAATGATGCCAATGCCGACCGCCTGCGCGTCGCGCGGACCCTGAAAATCGACCGGCTTGCCGTCGTAGAGAATTTCGCCCGAATCGCGCGTGTAGACGCCGGCGAGAATTTTCATCAACGTCGATTTGCCCGCGCCGTTCTCGCCCATCAATGCATGAACCTCGCCGGCCATGAGTTCGAAGCGAACGTCATGAAGCGCTCTGACGCCAGGAAAGCTCTTGCACAGCTTGTTGACTGAAATGAGTGGGTTCATGGTGCGGACTCGCCGACGGCTACCTGTATCACCAGCACTTTGATGACCGCGTTCAAGACGGCTTTCATTACGGCTCGAAAAGATCCGGCCTTGCTTTCGCGGACCGGTGCAACTCGGCGACCACCTGGTCGAGATGATCGTGCATCGCTTTCGCGGCCGCATCGCCATTGCCGGCGCCGATAGCCTCGAAAATCTTTTCGTGCTCTTCGAGCGTATGCATGAGCCGCTCGGGACTCGCCAGCAATTGCCGCGCGCGATCCAGCGCATTGCGCGACACCGCGACGATTTCCTTCACTCGCGGCAGCTTCACCGCGTCGAGCAGGATTTCATGGAAAGCCAGATCGAGCTCGTGAAACGCAAGACGTTCGCCGCTGCCGGCCACACTGCGCTGCCTGTCGAGATTGCTTGCCAGCGCATCGAGCGTGGCCCGATCGCGCATCGACGCAACGCCGCGCACCGTTTCGACTTCCAGTGCGCTGCGGATAAACAGATGCTGGCGAATGTCGTCGAGCGCGATCGGTTTGACGCGCGTGCCGCGCTGCGGCAACACCTCGACGAGGCCCGCATGCGCCAGCCTCGCCAACGCGGAAGAAACGGGAAAGCGCGACACGCCCATCCGTTCGCAGACCGCGATCTTGTCGATCATCATGCCGGGCTCCAACGCCAGCGTCAGAATCGCTTCCCGCAACGCCGCTTCGACCGCGTCGGTCAAGCTGCCGCGCTCGCCGCCCCTGATCTTTTGCAGTGCGACATACGGATTGCTGGCGACAGTCTCTGGATCGGCTGAAGAACTCACGACGCTCTTGATTTCGAGAAGACATGCTAGCATGCTAGGAAGCGAATGCAGTGTTGTCAACGCGTACAAATGCCTGGGTCCGCCATGGTCCAAATAGTGGTCGCCCTGCCTCGATACGCGTACGAGTAGTGCGTGCGCCGCGTGCGCAAAAAGCCGACCCGCCTGCCCCGCAGGCGAAAACCGCTAGCCATCGCTCCCGGAGAGTACTCAGATGACCACGATCACAAGACTGTCCGTTCGGGACATTCGCTTTCCCACTTCACGCTCTCTCGACGGCTCCGATGCGATGAATGCCGCGCCGGACTATTCCGCCACCTACGTCACGCTCGAAACCGACTCGCCCGGTCTCACGGGTCATGGCCTCACGTTCACGATCGGGCGCGGCAACGAGATCTGCGTGACGGCGGTCAATGCGCTGACGCCGCTCATCGCCGGCAAGAAGCTCGAAGATATCGCCGCGAATATGGGGGCTTTCTGGCGCGCGTTGACGTCGGATAGCCAATTGCGCTGGATCGGCCCCGATAAAGGCGCGATTCATCTGGCGACCGCGGCAGTCGTCAATGCGGTGTGGGACCTGTGGGCGAAATCGGTCGGCAAGCCCGTATGGAAACTGCTCGTCGACATGAGTCCCGAAGAACTCGTGCGCTGTCTCGACTTTCGCTACGTGACGGATGCGATCACGCCTTATGAAGCACTCGCCATGCTGCACCGTCACGCGAAAACCAAAGGCGAGCGCGAAAAAGAAATGGTCGCGCACGGCTACCCGGCCTATACGACCTCGGCCGGCTGGCTCGGTTACGACGACGAGAAGATTCGCCGCCTTGCGCGCGAAGGCGTCGCGCAGGGCTGGACGCATTTCAAGCAGAAGGTGGGCGGCGATCTCGACGAGGACGTCCGGCGCGCGCGCATTCTGCGCGAGGAAATCGGCGAGAACCTGAAGCTGATGATGGACGCGAATCAGGTATGGGACGTCGACGAAGCGGTCGCGAACATGCGGCGCCTCGCGGAATTCGACCCGTGGTGGATCGAGGAACCCACGAGTCCCGACGACATTCTCGGCCATGCGGCGATTCGCAAGCGGCTCGGCTCGATCGGCGTCGCTACCGGCGAGCATTGCCACAACCGCGTGATGTTCAAGCAATTGCTGCAGGCGCAAGCCATCGACTTCTGCCAGGTCGATAGCTGCCGGCTCGGCGGACTCAACGAAGTCATCGTCGTGCTGCTGATGGCCGCGAAGTTCGGCGTGCCGGTGTGCCCGCATGCGGGCGGCGTCGGATTGTGCGAGTACGTGCAGCATATTTCGCTGTTCGACTATATCTGCGTGTCGGGTTCGCTCGAAAACCGGGTACTCGAATACGTCGATCATCTGCACGAGCATTTCGTCGATCCGGTCGTCATTCGCAATGGCCGCTATATGCCGCCGCAAAAGCCGGGCTATAGCATCGAGATATTCGCGGAGTCGCTCGAAAAGCACGCGTTTCCGGATGGAGAGGCCTGGAAGGACTAATGGAATTAGCGGAGAGGGCGGGTTTCGGGCTATCCTCGGCACTTTGCAGGAAGCGCGAACTCAACTCACCCGATCGAAACCGCCATGTCCTCTCCGCTCTCGTCTGCCGCAATAGATGCGCTGCGTGCCCGCACTCCCGGCGCGTCCACCACGACACACTTCAATCACGCCGGCGCATCGTTGCCGTCGGCTGCCACACTGGAAGCCATTCACGCGCACCTGATGCGCGAAGCCACGGCCGGGCCGATGGAAGCCGGCGCGACAGGCAGAGAACAGTCCGCGCGAGCACGCGCGCTCGCGGCGCAACTGTTCAACGCACAGCCTAATGAAATCGCGCTGACCACAGGCGGGTCCGCTAGCTGGGGTATTGCGTTCGCCGCATTGGGGCCGTGGCAACCGGGGCAGCGCATTCTCGTCGGGCGGCACGAATGGGGCGGCAATCTCGCCTCGATGTACTACGCCGCGCAACGAGCCGGCGCCTCGGTCGAAACGATTCCGTCCGATTCGAGCGGCATGGTCGATCCTCACGCGCTCGAAGCCATGCTCGATGACAGCGTGCGCCTGATCGCACTGACCTGGCTGCCAGCAAACGGCGGACTCATCAATCCGGCCGCGGCGATCGGCCGGGTAGCGCGACGCCACGGCATTCCCTACCTCATCGACGCGGCGCAGGCCGTGGGGCAGGTTCCCGTCGACGTGGCTGAACTGGGCTGCGATATGCTGGCCGGTGCAGGCCGTAAAGCCTTGCGCGGTCCAAGAGGTACAGGACTGCTGTATGTGAGGCAGGATTTTCTCTCGCGCCTGATGCCTGCATTCGTCGACATACATTCGGCACCGCTCGATGCCCACGGCGAACCCGTGCTGCGAAACGACGCGGCACGCTTCGAATTGTCGGAAACAGCGTTCGCTCTACACTGCGGATTGGCGAATGCGCTACACGAAGCGCTCGAAATCGGCATCGATACCATTCGCGCACAGATCGATCAGATCGCTCAACGATTGCGCCTGCAACTCGCGGATATTCCTGGCGTGTCGGTACTCGATCAGGGTACCGAACTATCTGGTCTCGTGTCGTTTAACGTCGCGGGTCTCGATGCGGCATCGGTACGGAGTTCGCTCGCCGCGCAAGGCATTGCGATCAGCAGTAACGGCGTGAGTTACACGCCGCTGGATATGACACACAGAGGGCTTCAGCAGGTCGCGCGCGCATCCGTCAGCTATCTGACCACCGATACGGAGATCGAAAGACTGCTAGCCGCGATACGAGCTCTCGTGCATTAAGGTTCGGGTAACGGGCCACGCGGCGCGCCGATCGCGTGGCTCAACATGCCGCTCAATCGAACGATTTCTGAAAGACCATGAATTCCACGCCCATGAGCAGAACCGCCAGGCTCGATCTTTCGCGATTCCCACGCCGCGAGCTTCTCGAAGGTCCGACGCCGATCCAGCATCTCCCGCGCCTGAGCGCCCATCTTGGCGGCGCGAACATCTACGTCAAAAGAGAAGACCTGACCGGTCTCGGCGGCGGTGGCAACAAATTGAGGAAGCTCGAATTCCTGATTGGAGAAGCCCTGGCCGTCGGCGCGGATACCATCATGACCGTCGGCGCCCGCCAGTCGAATCACGCACGACTCACGGCGGCGGCAGCAGCGCGCGTCGGACTCCAATGCGAACTGGTGCTGACGCGCACCGTGCCGCGATCCGATCACGACTACATGGAGAACGGCAACGTCCTGCTCGATTCGCTATTCGGCGCGCATGTGCATGATCTGCCCGGTTCCGCGAATGCGCTGCAATTCGCCGAACAACGTGCGAACGCATTGCGCGCGCAAGGCCGCAATGTCTATGTGTGTCCACTGGGTGGATCGAGTCCCGTCGGTTGTCTCGGCTATGCGGATTGCGCGGCTGAGATCGTGGATCAATCGCGCGCGGCGGAGTTGTCTTTCGATCGCATCGTGATACCCAATGGAAGCGGCGGCATGCATGCAGGACTGATTGCGGGTTTTGTCGCACTCGGCCTGGACCCGTCGCGTATTACCGGATTCACGGTCTATGGCGATGCCGCTCACGCGCACGCCACGACGCTCGATAAAGCGAATCAAACGCTTCAGCTTATCGATCCCAATCTGCGCGTGAACCAGAGCGACGTTTCGATCGATGAAGCGCAACTCGGGCAGGGGTACGGCATCCCCACGGATGGCATGCGTGCTGCCGTTCGTTTGCTGGCGTCGACGGAAGGTCTTCTGCTCGACCCCGTATATAGCGGGAAGGCGTTCGCGGGACTGGTGGAAGGAGTGACGAGTGGGAAGTATGCTGCGGGGCAGAAGGTTCTATTTGTGATGAGCGGGGGACTGCCGGGGTTGTTTGCGTATCGGGGTGAGTTTTGAATGGTAGTGTGCTGATGGTGGGCCGCCGGGTATCGGCAAACCGATGTTGGGCCCGGCGTGGTAGGTGCGGTTACTCGCTCAGAAGCCGCTTCAATTCCTCAAGGAAAGAGGCGGTCGTGTAGCCCCATAATTCCGGCGAAAAATCATTGCCGTAGGCGTCGCTCAATGCCTCGTCCAGATCCGGATGTTCGCTGATGAAACGCTCTATCTCGGATACCATCCGTCTATGCGCTTCAGCAGGTGTTCCCTGTTTATAGCACTCGACTATTTCTTCGACTGCCTCCCCGGAAAGTTCATAGTCCTGGTTTAGATAGGCGTCGAAGAAATGATTGAGTTCCAGGCAGGATGATTGCTCGAAGCGTTGATTGTGGTACGGCATCCCGTCGTGCGCCTCATATTTCATTGCGAAAGGTGTCTACGGTCGGATCCAACTACTCGCTCAGGATCTGCTGTATCTCATCAAGAAAAGAGACAATCGTGTAGCCCGCCCCTTCGGGACGAAACCCATCCCTGAACGACTGATTGAATGCTGCCTCCAGGTCGTTCGGGTGTTCGCTCCTGAACGAGTCTATTTCGCGATTCAATTCTTTATAGTGGTAAGGACTGTCTTTCTTATAACACACGACAATTTCCGGAACAGTTTCTCCAAACAGGTCGAAGTCCTGGCCGAAATACACACTAAAAATGTGGTCCATTTCTGGATAGCGCTCTGAAGAACTCATTTCTCTCTCATTCGACGTAGGCGGTAAGAATGTAATACGGCATGCCGTTATAGGTTTCGTATTTCAGAACAACGAAAACCTTGTTCATTCGCGTAAAATTGATTGAACCAGTCAAATTACCAATCAATCGCGACGTATGGAATGGGCCGTGGATGATTTTGGTTTCAATATTGCAGTCAACGCCTGCGCGCCTCGAGTTCGACTATGATCCGCGCAGGCGTCGTACGACAGATAACCCGCGGGATAGGGCACGCGGCGATATCGAGGTTCGGTAGGGACGGTGGTAGTCAGACCGACGACGTAAAACGGGAATCCCATACTCCGTTCACTCAGAACACTTCCTTTCCCCCCGGTTTTCGCCGACGACTGACGAGACTCACCTCGCGAATAATCTCAATGAAGTTAGCCAGCAGAATCGATTTATGATCTCTGCGCCACGCCGCGGTCAGATCCACCGCATCGCGATCCTGCAAGCCAAGCAGTTTCTTGTAGACGGCATTCGGATTCGCGATTCGACTGACCGATTCCGGCACGATCGCGAGTCCGATTCCCGCTTCCACAAAAGAGAGAATGGTCGGCAATAGCGAATATTGAACGATCCTCGGTTGCACCCGGTGCTGCAGCAGGATGTTGCCAATCTTCTCGGAGAAATAAGGCGAGTCGCGCCCGGAAAACGCGATGAATGGCTCCTGATGCAGGTCCGTAACGCGGACCACCTTGCTCTTCGCCAATCGATGGCTGCGCGGGATGGCGACAATGAGCGACTCCCTCATTGCGACGATATTGCTCACCGCTTTCTCCTGCGTCGAGGTTCGCAGCAACGCGACATCGATATTCTGATTCTTCAATTGATCGAGGATGCGCAGATACGGCATTTCGTCCAGCTGGATATCCACCATCGGATGAAGTGCCTTGTACTTTTGCAACACCATCGGCAGGAAGATATAGGCGGCGCTCGGAACGAAGCCGATGCGCAGTTTTCCCGCATTGCCTGTCGACGCGAGCTTCGTCTGCAAGTCGAGCGTTTCGAGCCGCCTCAGCACCTCGCGTGCGCCTTCCAGAAAAACCTTGCCCGCATTGGTGAGTTCGACCGATCGCGTCGTGCGCTCCAGCAGGCGTACATCAAGAAAGTCTTCGAGCTGCTTCAACCGCTGGCTGAGCGGGGGCTGAGTGATATGCAGGCGCTCGGCGGCCCGGCGGAAATGCAGCTCTTCCGCCAGCACGACAAATGTCTTCAGATGAATCAGATCGTACATGGGTGATGAGTAGAAGGAAGACGAACTTACGCGCGGTGTGGCCCGCGGGGGTGGCCTCTTCGCCCCCGAGTCGGCTGATCCGGCGAGACTCGATTGATAGCTTAATACGAATCAATCGACTGTCAATTAAGAATTAGACGTAGATTTATGGCCTACCTATAATCCGCCACTCAAGTTGACTTCCGGCAAAAAAATTGATCCACGAAGCTCATCTGCTCACTGTTTCCGCCGCCGCGCAGCAATTGGCGGCCGGCTCGCTCACTTCCGAGCAACTCGTACGGTCGTGCCTGGAGCGCATTCAGGATCGCAACCCGGTCGTGCAGGCTCTTGTCACCGTCGACCCGGACAAGGCGCTTCACGATGCACGCAAGATGGACAGGCAGGTGTATCGCCCTCACCTGCATGGGATACCGTTCGTTGTAAAGGACATCATCGAAACCGCCGACTTTCCGACTGAATACGGTTCCCCAATCTATGCCGGACATCGCCCGCAAGCCGATTCGGCATGCGTGTCGCAATTCCGGGGCATGGGCGGGATTCTCGTCGGCAAAGCGGCCACCAGCGAATTCGCGACGCGCAAGCCCGCCATGACGCGCAATCCGCTTCGTCTCACCCATACTCCCGGGGGATCGTCCAGCGGATCGGCTGCGGCAGTCGCCGATTTCATGGTGCCTTTCGCACTGGGTACGCAAACGACCGGATCGATTGCCCGACCGGCATCGTATTGTGGAGTGGTGGGGTTCAAGCCCACGTTCGACCTGTTCAACCGTGCGGGCCTGAAACCCACGAGTCAATCTCTGGACACGATTGGATTGTTGACCCGCACGATTCGCGATGCCTATCTGCTCACGTTCAATGATCCCGACTTCGACTCGGAAATCGTTCGATGCGGCACACCACGCTTTGCCATTTGCAGATCATCACAGTGGAACGGCGTCGAGCAATCGTTCTTCGATACGCTGACGCGACTTCAGCAGGCTCTGATGCGGGCAAATCAGCCGGTTCGCGAATTGAGCCTCGACGCCGATCTGGAGAGTCTGATTGCCGGACAGGAAAAAATCTTCGTCTATGAAGCGGCTCATTCACTCGCGCATGAACGCCAGAACCACGCCGAACTGATGAGCGACATTCTGCGCAACCGCCTCGCGGTCGCGGAACAGATCGACCAGGACCTTTATCTGCAGCTGCGCAGCGCCGTCGAGCGCGCCAGATACTCGGTCGATGAACTGTTCCAGGACAACGACGTGCTGATCTACCCGGCGACGGAAGGCTCCGCGGAAGAAGGCCTCGACTATTCCGGCTCGCCACGACTGGGCGCTTTATGGACCCTCTTGCATCTGCCGACCATCGTCATTCCATTTGGTCGGTCCGCGAACGGCATGCCGTTCGGGTTGCAACTGGTGGGGCGATTTGGTCAGGATCGCCTGCTGCTGGCTGCGGCCGAATTGCTCAGCCGGTATATCGATCCGGCATTTTCCAGCAGGACTATTGAATAGGTTCTTTGAGCCATACCTCGCAGCGAATTTCAACAGCCTGACAACGACCAGGGATTCATTGATGACGATTGAATTCGACCTTACGCTGCGCGGTGGTCTCGTGCACACCGGCGATGGAACGCATCGCCTCGACATTGGAATTCGTGGCGAACAGATTGTCGCGCTGGCCCCGGACCTATGTCCCGGTCGGCAGGATTTCGATGTCGGCGGAAAGCTGATTCTGCCCGGCGGCATAGACAGTCACTGTCACATCGAGCAGATGTCCGGCATGGGCATCATGGGAGCGGACGACTTCTACAGCGGAACGGTTTCCGCCGCGTTCGGCGGCACGACAACCGTGATTCCTTTTGCCATGCAGCGGCGTGGCGAATCATTGCTTGCCGCCATCGACGATTACGCGGCTCGCGCCACACCCAAGGCGGTGATCGACTATGCGTTCCATGCAATCCTGACCGACGCATCCGATGACGTTCTGACCCGGGAAGTACCGATCGCCGTATCCCGCGGCATAACGTCGTTCAAGGTGTACATGACGTATGACGCGGTCAGGCTGAACGACACCCAGATACTCGATGTTTTCGCCTCGGCCAACCAGCACGGCGCACTGGTCATGGTGCACGCGGAAAGCAACGACATGGTGCGCTGGCTGACGGCCCGGCTGCTCGAACGAGGCCTGACCGCGCCTAAATATCACGAGGTGGCACACGATCCCCTCGCGGAAACCGAAGCCACTTATCGCGCCGTGTCATTGGCGCGGCTGGCTGGCGCGCCATTGCTCATCGTGCATGTCGGCGGTATCGAGGCCGTCCAGGTCATTCATGCGGCGCAGACAATGGGCGCGCCGGTATATGCCGAAACCTGCCCGCAATACCTGGTTCTGTCCCGCGAAGACCTGGATTTGCCCGGACTGGAAGGCGCCAAGTTCTGCTGCGCGCCGCCGCCGAGAGATGGCGTATCGCGGGAAGCGGTATGGGCGGGTCTCGCCAGCGGGACGCTCAGCGTATTTTCGTCCGATCATGCGCCCTATCGCTTCGACAGCAGCGGGAAGCTCCCGAATGGCGCCGAGACTCGCTTCTCCGAAATCGCCAACGGCGTTCCGGGTCTGGAAACACGTCTGCCTCTGCTCTTTTCCGAGGGGGTCGGCAAAGGCCGCATTTCACTGGAGCGCTACGTTGCATTGACCGCGGCCAATCCGGCCAAAGCCTACGGGCTTTATCCGAGGAAAGGCGTCATCCGGGTCGATAGTGATGCCGACCTCGTGATCTGGGACACGGATCGCCACGTGACCATCACTAGCGAGATGCTGCACGATCGCGTGGGCTACACGCCATACGAAGGCATGCAGGTGCAGGGATGGCCGGAAACAACGATCTGCCGGGGAAAGGTCGTCGTCAATGGCGGACAGCTATTGGCGAAACCGGGAGACGGCACGTTTCTGGCGTGCGGACCATCGGAATGGCTGGTGCAACCCGAGCGCCCCGTGCCTGATGGCCTGGGGCGCGATGGCCGAGGTTTATTGTTCAGAAAATTGTTCGATCTATAAAGGGCTGCCATTGCAGTGCTAACGATCGACCTTGTCGGGCAGGAACAACTTTTGAGGAGACAAAGAAATGGCATACGGATTGGGTGTTAAACGGGCGGGAATGCTGGCCTGCATCGCGGCATTGACGATGTCGATCGCACCGGCACAGGCCGAGACCCTGCACACCGGGGTTGACGACACCTATGCCCCGCTCGTTTTTCGCAACTTGCAAGGTCAGCTCGAAGGATTCTCGATCGATCTGGGGCACGCGCTGGAAAAAGAACTGGGCGATAAGATAGAGGTTGAAGGCACGCAGTTTTCGGCGCTGATTCCCGCACTCAACGCAAAGAAGTACGACTTCATCCTCGGGGCCGTCACCGCCACGCCTGAACGTGCCAACGCGATGCTGTTCTCGGAGCCCTATCTGGATTCCGACTACCTGGTGCTGCAAAAGAAAGGCGCGACGCCGATCACCTCGCTGGCACAACTGAAGGGTATGCGGC
This sequence comes from Paraburkholderia sp. Ac-20336, assembly GCF_017105025.1. Taxonomy (NCBI): domain Bacteria; kingdom Pseudomonadati; phylum Pseudomonadota; class Betaproteobacteria; order Burkholderiales; family Burkholderiaceae; genus Paraburkholderia; species Paraburkholderia sp. Ac-20336. The sequence goes on from NZ_JAAGPS010000033.1 coordinate 19,330, forward strand.
TGGCGGTCAATCGGGGATCGCCATACGAGCAATGGTCGCAGGAGAACCATGCGAAATATGGTTTTGAATTCAACGTTTTCCCGACCAATGCCGATGCGATTCAGGCGGTGGTCTCGGGCAGAGCCGATGCAAACATGGCGGGCGTGCCCGCGCAGGCATGGGCGGCCAAACACAATCCCCTGCTTCAATCGACGCTTCTCATCAAGACCGGACAAGCCTGGGCCTTCGCATTTCGCAAGGACGATGCCGCGCGCCGCAATCAGATCTCGAATGCATTGAAGTGCCTCAAACAAAAAGGCATCGTGGCTCAAATCGCGGTCAAATGGCTGGGCTTTGCACCGGACACGACGAAAAACGTGTACCCGGGAGAAGGGATTCCGAATATGCCCGGCTACGACGCCACGCCGGTCAAGCTATCCTGCGCCAAGTAGAGGTATTTCATGCTGAACAACGCCTCGCAGCCCATCCTGAGCATCCGCGATCTTCACAAGTCGTATGGCGACAACCCTGTGCTCAAGGGAATCAATCTCGACATTCGCGCCGGAGAGCTGGTGTTCATCATTGGGCCGTCCGGCTCCGGGAAGAGCAGCCTTCTGCGATGCTGCAACGTGCTGGAGCATGTGAGTTCGGGCAGCATTCACTTCGACGGCCAGGACATCACGCGTCCTCGCACCGACCTGAATGCAGTCAGACAGAAGATCGGAATGGTTTTTCAGCATTTCAATCTCTATCCTCACATGACGGTACTGAGCAACATCATGCTCGCCTTGCGCAAGGTGCAGAAGCTGCCTAAAGCGGCCGCGGAACAGCGTGCGCTGGAAGCGTTGTCTCAGGTCAACATGCTGGAGCGCGCCAGCTACTACCCCGATCAGCTCTCGGGCGGGCAGCAGCAACGCGTCGGGATTGCGCGCTCGATTGCGTTGCATCCCAAGATCGTGCTGTTCGACGAACCCACCAGCGCGCTCGATCCGGAACTGGTCAGCAGCGTGCTGGAAGCCATGCGCAAGCTCAAGACCATGGGCATGACGATGATCGTGGTCAGCCATGAGATGGGCTTCGCCAGGGCGGCGGCCGACCGGGTCGTGTTCATGGACGGCGGCGTCGTGCTGGAGCAAGGTACACCGCAACAGATCTTCGAGCAGCCGCGGCATGAGCGCACCCAGGCCTTTATATCGAGCGTGACATCGCGGCATTGATGTCCGTTCAGGTTTCGATTCCGGCTTTGAGACACCGATGAATATTCAAGGGCTGATATTTACGTTCTTAAATCCCGACGTGATCGGGAAGTACTACCTTTTCATACTGTCCGGCATGTGGGTCACGGTGAAGGTGGGCGTTGCGGTGGTCGCTACGGGCCTCACCATCGGGTTCCTGCTTGCATTCATGCGGGCTGCCGGCGTGCGCACGGTCAATGTCGCCATCATCGTATTCGCCGATGTGCTTCGCTCGCTCCCGCCGCTCGTCGGCATCATTCTGCTGTTCTTTGCGTTCCCGTACATCGGCATATCCATGTCCGCGTTCGCGGCCACCTGGTTGGCGCTATCGCTCGTTCTGGCTGCCTTTGCCGAAGAAATCTTCTGGGCGGGATTGCGCGCAACCCCCAAGGGATTGATGGAAGCGGGCCGCTCGACCGGAATGAGCTGGATGCAGACGATGTGGTATGTCGTATGGCCGCACGCGCTGAAACTCACGGTACCGCCTTTGACCAATCGGGTCATCGCCATCGTCAAGGGAACGGCGCTGGGAGCGGTGGTCGGTCTTGCCGAGGTACTCAACAATGCGCAGTCCGCGACCAGCAGCGCGGGCAATGCGACTCCGTTGATGATGTGCGCCATCGGCAGCCTCGCGATCTTCTTGCCCGTGGTACTGGTCGGCCGCTATCTGGAACGGCGCTTCCGCTGAATAGACGAGGAACCCCATGCAGGGAATTCTGGACAATTTTTTCAATCTGGACATCTATCGCAGCGTCGCTCCGATATTGCTGCAGGGACTCTGGATGACAGTGCTCCTGTCGATTCTGGTGATTCCATTTGGCCTGATCTCCGGGCTCGGAGTGGCGGTTCTATATACGAATGCCAGGAACCCGCTACTGCGCGCCGTACTGGTGGTCTATATCGACATCTTCCGATCCATTCCGCCACTCGTGCTGCTGATGGTCATCTACTTCGGGCTTCCCTTCCTCAACCTCAATATCCCGAAGATCGTCGCGGTCGTGCTGTGCTTCACATTGAACAACTCCTGCTATTACGGTGAGGTATTTCGCGCCGGGCTCGAATCGCTCCCCAAGGGACAAGTCGAGGCCGCCCGCTCCACGGGGCTCTCTTTCATGCAGGCGCTCTTCTATGTGCAGATTCCGCAGGCGGTGCGCAATGTAATGCCGGATCTGGTCAGCAATTCACTCGAAATCATCAAGCTCACAACGATCGCGAGCGCAGTCGCGCTGCCCGAGCTATTGCAGGTCGCCCAAAATGCGCAGGCTTTGCTTTACAACCCGTCGCCGATTATTTTGGCCGCCCTGTTGTATCTGCTGCTGTTGATCCCGCTGGTTCGCCTTATCAGCCGACTGGAACGCAGAAGAATGGCGAATCGTCATTGATCAATGAACTACGGCTACCCAATCACTTATGCAACTGCCACACCATAATCGTTACAGTTACTCGCCCATTGTCGAACGCCAGAACTATTCATGGCCCGAGGGGAAACGACTGGCATTCTATATCGGCCTGAATATCGAGCACTTCGCATTCGGAACGGGCCTCAGCCATTCGCTTTCTACGCCATTGCCTGGCCTCGACCATCGAGCCTTCACATGGTGCGATTACGGAAACCGGATCGGCGTATGGCGCATTTTCAAGTTACTCGACGAATTGGGTTTGCCGGCATGCCATCTGATGAACACCGCGGTTTTCGACTATGCACCACAAATTGTCGAAGCGATCAGGACTCGCGGTGACGAGATCATCGGACACGGACGAACCAATTCGGAGCGTCAGGGGCAGATGTGGGAGCAGGACGAAATCAGGCTCCTGCAACATGTGCGCGAGCAGATTCAGCACCACGCGAAGCAGGAAGTCCGAGGCTGGATGAGTCCATGGATGTCGGTCAGCCACCAGACGCCCGATCTGTTACGCGAAAGCGGCTACAAGTTCCTGATGGACTGGCCCGGTGACGATCAGCCGATCTGGATGCAAACGCGCTCGGGCCCGATTCTGTCGCTACCGTATCCGTTTGAAATCAACGACTCGCCCCAGGTACTGGTCCGTCACCACTCCGCTGAGGAGTTCGAGCGCATGATCGTCGATCAGTTCGAGGAAATGCTTGAACAATCGGAAGAGCATCCGTTGGTATGTGGCGTCGCCTTGCACACCATGATTGTCGGCCAGCCGTATCGATTACGCGCAATCAAACGAGCTTTGAAATACATCGTCAATCATGCGAATCGCGACAAAGTATGGTTCACGCGGCCGGGAGAAATTTATGACCACGTCGCAAGACTACCCTCGGGCGTCGTCGTCTGATTCAACGGGTCTTTGAACGGGGAGCGTGCAGCAGATAGCTGCGGAAGAAGAACTGCTAGTAGCCCGCAGCGCGGCTGGCTACGGAACATGACTTTGGTGCCGACGGCGAGACTCGAACTCGCACAGCTTTCGCCACTACCCCCTCAAGATAGCGTGTCTACCAATTTCACCACGTCGGCACTGCATACAACTCGGGACGCACTGGACCCTTTACCGCTGACAGCCCCGTCAGCCAAGGCCTGGACAGCGCTTTGAGTGCGTCTACCCCTTTGCCACCTGGGCAGAGGGGCGCCATTGTAGCAACAAAATTATTTTTTTGAAGCCCCTATGCGGAGATTTTTCAAAAACAGACCCGAAGCCAACTGGATGTCCCGAGGCGCGATGCCCGATGTAAGAACGGTTTAGTATTGAAGCTTGGACTTCTCCGAGGGAAACGCCCCTCAGGCTCGATACGCAAGACAACACCACAACGATGGAGAGTACTTTGCAACCGCATCTGCGCCTCTACACGGATGTCCAATTCGCCAGCCCGTATGCGATGTCCGTTTTCGTCACGCTTCGCGAGAAGCAATTGCCATTCGATCTTTCCACCGTCGATCTCGCAAGCAACGCGAATCGTCAGGCAGAGTATGCCGCCCGCTCGCTGACACAACGCGTACCAACGTTGGTCCACGACGATTTCGCGTTATCCGAATCGTCGGCGATTACCGAATACCTCGACGAGACTTTTCCGCAAACGCCGGTCTACCCGCAAGACCGCCATCTGCGCGCGCGGGCGCGCCAAGTGCAGGCATGGCTGCGCAGTGATCTATTGCCGATCCGCCAGGAACGCTCGACCGAAGTCATCTTTTACGGAGTGCGTGGCGGCCCGCTTTCCGCGACCGCCGAAGATGCCGCGCAAAAATTGTTCGCAGCAGTCGAAGCGCTGCTTCCGCACGATTCGTCCAATCTCTTCGGCGAGTGGTGCATTGCCGATACGGATCTCGCGCTTATGTTGAATCGCCTCGTATTGAACGGTGACCCGGTGCCGCAAAGATTGAAGGACTATGCAAACGATCAATGGCAACGAGACTCCGTGCGGCAATGGATACAACTGGAACGCCCACAGCTGTAAAGAACGAATAGCAACATTATCGTAAAGACGCCCATTCACCACGCCCCCTATCCTATTCTCATCAATACAGCTCCAATGCCAATGGTGGTGCAATTTCAACGCCACCATTCAAATCAATTCAATTGATCCGGAAGCACGCGAATAGATCGCGCGCCCACGAGCACTCGACCCACTCCGTCTATCAGCATGGCCGTATTGCGTCGCACCATCGCACGTATATCGATGTCATTGCATAGAACCGATTTTTTTCATAATTCACATTCCGCATGAAAAATTCACAATCTTTTATGCAATGCAAAAAGCAATGACGTCCAGATAGCCGACCCTAAACAGATTATTTACGCTACAGTACATGGGCAATCAATAAGATCATCAGCCATCCCAACCATTCTCCAGTTTCTTATTCCGCGCGTTCAACGTGAGGTGCGAAACCTGGACTAGCTGAAGATATTGCGCCATGCCATATTTTCTGGTCGCCTATTGTGGCCCCGCCGCTGTCCCCGGCAGCGTGTGGCTACGCTGGAATACAGACCCGCTGTTGCTCGTGGCACTCGCCGCGCTCGCCTTCGTGGTGGCGAGCGGCCGCTCCGACAATGCACGCGCGGCCTGGGCGGCCATTGCGCTGATGGTCGTCGTATTCGTCTCGCCGCTATGCGCGCTGTCGTCGGCCTTGTTCTCGGCGCGCGTCACTCACCACATCATTCTGATCGCGGCTATTGCGCCGCTGCTCGCCCTCGCGTTTCCATTGCCGCGCCTCGCCTGTCCACCGCTCGTGCCGGTAGTCGCCGCGCATGCGGTGTTCATCTGGCTCTGGCATGCACCCGGCCCCTATGCGTGGGGGCTCTCCACGGTGCCGGCCTACTGGCTCATGCAACTCACGCTGCTCGGCAGCGCATGGTTCATGTGGCGCAGCATCTTCTCGCCATCGGTGCCGACCGGCGCGGCACTGATGGCGCTCGTCGCGACGATCGGACATATGGGCCTGCTCGGCGCATTGATCGTGTTCGCGCCGGTGCCGCTCTATGTCGCGCACTTCGCAACCACGGCCGCATGGGGGCTCACGCCGCTCGCCGACCAGCAACTCGCGGGACTGCTGATGTGGGTGCTCGGAATGATCCCCTACTTCATCGCGGGACTTCGGCTTGCCTGGTCCAGCCTGCACGTCAGAGAGCCCGCACTGTGACGACCCTTCTGAAATTCATTCATCTCGCCGCGATTGCGCTATGGTCGGGCGGCCTGATCGTGTTGCCGTTCCTGTTCTGGCAACGCGGCGCGCAAACGGAAGGCACCGAGCTCGATCGCCTGCACCGCATCACGCGCATGGTCTATGTGGAACTGACTTCGCCTGCCGCCTTCGTCGCGATTGCGAGCGGCACGGTGTTGATTTTTCTGCAGGCCACCTTCGTCGAATGGTTCTCGCTGAAGATGGTGCTGGTCGGCATCATGGCGATGCTGCACGTCGTGGCCGGCCTCGTGCTGCATGACGTGTTTCTGCCCGACGGCCGTTTCAGCCGCGCATCGTTGATCGTGCTGAGCGTCGCGTACGTGGTCGTGATCGTCGCGATCATCTGGATCGTGCTGGCCAAGCCGCACATCGACTCGAACCTGCTTGCCCCGCATCTGTTCGAGCCCGGCGGACTTGGCCGCTGGCTGCATCACTCCTTCGGCGAAACCAGAATACCCACGCCATGATCGAACACGAGCTTGCCCCCATGCCAGCCGGCGAAGCCCGTCATCACCGAGGCGAGCACCGACAGCGCGAGACCATGCGGCAGGATCTGCTCGGGGTAGAACAGCCGCACGCCCCAGTTCGCGCCCGCGATTGCGACGAGCGTCATCGCGGCGACCGCGTGCGACCAGCTCGCTTCCCTGAGACGGATGCCGCGCACGAGCAACAACTCGGCCGTGCCGACGAAGCTCGCGGCCACGCCGCTCCAGAATGCGAAGCCGCCCGCCCACAAACCGGCACGCACCCAGAACGGATCGCCCGTCCACCAGTAGAGCACGTCGACGCCCAGCGTCGCGACGACGAACGCGATCGGGAAATGCACCATCATCACGTGGATAGGATGACCGACGAGTGCAACGGCCGAGCCCGCATCGAGCCGCAACAGTTCCAGCAGGACTTCGCTTCTGCTTTCGGATCCGGAATTGCCTTGTTTTGCCATGATGAAAGTTCCTCGCGTCGAATGCTTAATCGTGCGAACTATCATAGCCGTTTGCGGTTGATGGTCCAAGCGGGATTGATCGCGGCGTTATGCGGCTGCGCCGGTCCGCTGTCGACGCTCGAGCCTTCCGGTCCCGCGGCGGCGTCCATCGCCGGACTATGGTGGGTCATGCTGGCGGGCGCGGCGCTGCTGTTCGCGCTGGTGCTCGTGCTGTTCTACCTCGTGATCCGTTATCCGGGCTGGGGCTCGCGCGTATCGCCCGCGCGCTGGATCGTGCTCGGCGGCCTCGTGCTGCCCGCCGTGGTTCTGCTGCCGCTGATCGGCTATGCGCTCTATGCGGGCGAACTGCTGCTGCCGTTGCGCGCGCATGCGCCCATGCGCATCGAAGCGATCGCGCAGCAATGGCGCTGGACCTTCCGCTATCCGGACGAAGGCAACGTCGAAACCGAGAACGTGCTGCATCTGCCGGCGGGCACGCCGGTCGATATCGTCGTCACGAGCCGGGACGTCGTGCACGCGTTCTGGATTCCGCGCTTCGCCGGCAAGATCGACGCGCTGCCAGGTCATGAAAACCGCCTGCGCATCGAAGCCGATCAGCCGGGCGAGTACTCCGGACAATGCAACGAGTTTTGCGGCATCGGCCACGCGGGCATGCATTTCAGCGTGATCGTCGATCGTCCCGAAGATTTTTCCGCCGCCGTCAGAAACGCCGCCACCGGGGAGATAAAGAAATGAGCGTGCCCATCGAGCCGCAATCGCAGGGCATGAGCGCGTTGCGGCTGCACCGTCAGCTTGCCGCGATCTGGGCCACCGGGCCGGGCGTGCAGAGACTCGCCGCCGTCAACCACAGCGTGCTCGGCATTCGCATGATGATGACCTCGTTCGTGTTCTTCGCGATCGCGGGCATTCTCGGCATGCTCACGCGCGTACAGCTCGCCACGCCGCACGCGGCCTTCATGGACGTCGAGACCTACAACCAGGTCTTCACGATGCATGGGTCGATGATGCTGTTTCTGTTCGCGATTCCGATGGTGGAAAGTTTCGCGGTCTATCTCACGCCGAAAATTCTCGGCACGCGCGACTTCGCGTTTCCGCGTCTCACCGCGTACGGCTACTGGTGCTATCTGTTCGGCGGCACGATCCTGACGGTCTCGCTCATTCTGCGCAGCGCGCCGGACGGCGGCTGGTTCATGTACACGCCGCTGAGTTCGCATGTCTACACACCGGGGCTGAACGCCGACGTATGGCTGCTCGGCATCACCTTCGTCGAGATCTCGGCGCTCTCGCTCGCGATGGAGATCGTCGTCTCGATCCTGAAGATGCGCGCGCCGGGCATGTCGCTCGACCGCATGCCGATCTTCGCGTGGTACATCCTCGTGACCGCGATGATGATGATCGTCGCATTTCCGCCGCTGATTCTCGGCTCGATCCTGCTCGAAGTGGAACGCGCCTTCAACCTGCCGTTCTTCGATCCGACGCGCGGCGGCGACCCGCTGCTCTGGCAGCATCTGTTCTGGCTGTTCGGCCACCCCGACGTCTACATCATCTTCCTGCCGATGGCGGGCGTGCTCTCGACCATGATCCCGGTCTTCGCGAGAAGAAAGCTCGTCGGCTACAAGGCGATCGTCGTCGCGATCATCGCGCTCGCGTTCCTGAGCTTCGGCATCTGGGTCCACCATATGTTCACGGTGGGCATTCCGCATCTCGCGCTCGCGTTCTTCTCGGCCGGCTCGGCAATCGTCGCGGTGCCCACCGCGATCCAGTTCTTCGCGTGGCTCGCCACGCTGTCGCACGGCCGGCCACGCTGGGACGTGCCGATGCTGTACATCTTCGGTTTCTTCTTCGTGTTCACCTGCGGCGGCCTGACCGGCGTCATGCTCGCGATGGTGCCGTTCGACTGGCAGGCGCACGACACCTACTTCGTCGTCGCGCACATGCATTACGTGGTGGCCGGCGCACTCGCGTTTCCGATGCTGGCCGCGTTCTACTACTGGCTGCCGCTGCTGACCGGCCGCACCGCCGTGCACAAGCTCTCGATAGCGGCGTTCTGGCTCGTATTCATCGGCTTCAACATGACGTTCTTCATGATGCACCTGACCGGCCTGCTCGGCATGCCGCGGCGCATCTTCACCTATAGCGGCGACGAAGGCTGGAACGGGCTCAATCTGCTGTCGTCGCTGGGTAGCTTCGTCATGACGATCGGCTTCGCCCTCGTCGCGATCGACATCCTCGTGCAGCTGCGTTTCGGCCGGCGGGTGCGGCGTAATCCGTGGGAATCGACCACGCTCGAATGGGCCATGCCGATTCCGCCCGCGCCCTATGCATTCGCATCGATTCCGCACGTCGACGCGCACACCGAACAGGTCGGCCCCGGCCAACTCGCGGCCTCGCTCGCGCGCGGCGAAGGCTATCTCGGCTTCACGCGCAACGGCTGGCAGGAAGCGCTCGGCGTGCATATGACCTCGGGCGAGCCGGAGCAGCTGATCGTGCTGCCGCGCCCGACCTATCTGCCGCTCATTACCGCGACCGTCACCTGCGCGGCGGTGCTGGCGATGCTGTTCAAGTTCTACTGGCTGTCGCTCGCCTTCGCGTTCGTGACGTTCGGCCTCTTCGTCTACGCGGGCCAAAGCGCCGGCCATGCGCGCGATTACGGCGCGCTGCCCGTGGGCCGCGGCGTCAGCGTACCGCCGCATACCGAAGTAGCCGGCGCGCCGTCGTGGCTCGCGCTGGTCTGCACGCTCGTCGCGAACGGCACGCTGTTCACCTCGCTCGTGTTCGGCACGTTCTACCTGTGGATCGCCGCGCCGAACTGGCCGGCCGCCGTCACGCCACAGCCGAGCCGTCTGCTCGCGTTCGTCACGCTCGTCGCGCTCGCGGTCGCGGCGGCCACGACGCGCGGCTCGCTGCGCGCGGCCGCCGCGGAGCGCAAACCGCACGGCACGATCGCGCTGACCGCGCTCGCGCTGGGCGTGGCGCTCGTCGCCGACGTGATGCTCATCAACGGCGTGATGCCGAATCCGCGCGAGCATGCGCTCGGCGCGACCGCCGCCGCGCTGCTCACCTACGTCGCGATCCATGCGGGCGTCGGGCTGCTGTTCCTCGCCAGCAACATGCTGCGCCTCGGCGCCGGCTTCATCTCCGCGCGACGGCTCACGGACTTGCGCCTCACGCGCCTGTGGGTCGATTACACGCTCGCGACCGCCATCGTCGCGCTCGGCCTCGTGCTCGCGCTGCCCGGCCTCGTCGCGATGCTCGGAGCAAAGCCATGAACGGACGCCCGCTTGCGCCGCGGCGTGTGTGGTGGCTCGCCGCCGGCTTCACGATCTGGTGCCTCGCGCTCGTGATTCTCTATGCGCTGCATGCGATCGGCTGCGCGTTCGCATGGTCGGCTGGTCCGTTGCGCGCGAGTCTCGCAATCGTGCTGCTGCTGCATCTGGTCGCGATCGGCGGGTTGTGGCGCTATCGCGCCGCCGCGCGGCACGACCCCGGACCCGAGCCCATCAGTTCGTTCATGCACAGCGTCGTCATCTGGACGTTGATCGCGGCGCTCGTTGCGACCGTCATTACGTTTGGCCCCGCGCTGCTGCTCACGACGTGCGTCTGAACGCAAGACGAATGCACCACGAGCGTGCTACGAGCGCGCCGTGAATTAGGCCGCAAGCACGCCACGAACACTCCGCAGGCACACCACAAGCGTGCCGTGAGCATCACTTCCGGGCCGCGTTCGAGCGCGCCGCGATCCTTTCGCCGCCTGCGCGGTCCGCCCGTTTCTCCCGTTTCGCCGCTCCCATAAAGAGGCACTCATGCAGTCTCACGATCTCGCGCGCAAGGCCATCTGGTCCGCCATCTATCTGCTGTTCATTCTCGCCCCGCTGTTCGCGCTGCTGGCCGGCACGCTGCCGCCCGCGCGCGGCTTCGGCACCGAGTTCTCGGTGGCGCTCGGCTATTCGGGCCTCGCGATGATGGGTCTGCAATTCGGCCTCACCGCGCGCTTTCGTCACGTGACCGAGCCGTGGGGCGAGGACGTCATCTACCATTTCCATCGGCGCGTTTCGCTGCTCGCGGTCGGCCTCGTCGTCGTTCATCCGCTGATCCTGCTCGCGATCGGCTCCGACAAGCTCGCCATGCCCGCGTCGCTCGGCGAAGTGCCGTGGGGCGCGTGGTTCGCGGTGCTGTCGATCGGCGCGGTGATCGTGCTCGTGATTACCGCGCTGTGGCGCAAGCAACTGAAAATCCCCTACGAACTCTGGCATCTGTCGCATATCGCGCTCGCGCTGATCGCGATCTTCGGCGGCGTGCTGCACATGATCGGCTGGGGCTTCTATCTCGCCGATCCGCTCAAGCGCGCGCTGTGGATCGGCATGACGCTGTTCTGGATCGCGCTGCTGCTCTACGTGCGGCTCTTCAAGCCGCTCTTCATGTTGCGTCGGCCTTATCGCATCACCGAAGTACGCAGCGAACGCGGCGACACCACGACGCTCGTCATGCAGCCCGACGGACATGCGGGCTTCCGCTTCAAGCCGGGGCAATTCGGCTGGCTTACCGTATGGGGCAGTCCGTTCAGAATCACCGGCCATCCTTTTTCGTTTTCGTCGAGCGCCGAAGCCGCGCAGGGCCGCGTCGAAATGACAATCCGCAATCTCGGCGACTTCACGAGCCAGGTCAAGACGATCGAGGCCGGCCAGCGCGTCTATCTCGACGGACCGTACGGCGCGTTCACGATCGGCCAGCCGACCGACATGCACGTGCTGATCGCGGGCGGCATCGGCATTACGCCGATGATGAGCATGATCCGCACGCTCGCCGATCGCGGCGACTCACGTCCGCTCGTGCTGCTGTACGGCGGCAAGAACTGGGATTCGCTGACCTTTCGCGAGGAACTCGATGCGCTGCAGGCGAGGCTCGATCTGCGCGTCGTCTACGTGCTGGCGGAACCGCCCCAGGGCTGGAGCGGCGAGACCGGGCACATCAATGCGGCCATGTTCCGGCGCCATCTGCCGCCGGGCTATGCGGATCACGAGTACTTCATCTGCGGACCGGACCCGATGATGGATGCGATCGAACGCGCGCTCGGCGAGATAGACGTGCCGCGCACGCGCTACCATTCCGAACGCTACAGCTTCGTTTAGGAGACTTGCGATGCGTCGACTCCTGGCCAATCACCTCGCCGTGGCGACGGGCATCGTCGTCGTGGCGCTGTCCTTGCTGTTCGCGTATCTGCGCGCCGGTTAAGCTCGGCAGCTGCGGGGGATACGCATGGGCCGCGCTGTAATACACTGTGCGGTCGAAATCCGGCGCGGCCGTGTGCCACCATATGCCACCATGTGTGGCTCAGGCGTCGGCTCATGCGCCCTCGCGCTCCTTCAGGCTCCAAGGTTGAATCGATATGCCCTATTTCTTCGGAATCGGTCTTCACGTCATCATTGCGATTTTTTTCGCCGTCCACGCGATACGCAATGGACAAGGCCTTTACTGGTTGTTCATTCTGTTCGCTTTCCCAATGCTCGGCAGCATCGTCTATTTGTTCGCGATCTATCTGCCGGGTCTGCGGCATTCGCGTGGCGCGCGCGTCGCAACCCAGGCCATTACGCAATTCGTCGACCCGAATCGCGCGCTGCGTGAAGCGCGCGCCGCTTTCGATCGCGCGCCGACCGTACAGCATCGCATGCGGCTCGGCGAGGCCTTGCTCGCGGCCGGCGAGGCGCGCGAGGCACTCGAACATTTCCAGGCGGCGGCAAACGGACCTTTCGCCAACGATCCGGTCTTGCTGCTCGGTCTCGCGCGCTCGCAGTTCGCGCTGCGCGACTACACCGCCGCCGACGCGACGCTGGCGAATCTGTTCTCGGGCAATCCGCAGGCGCGCAATCAGGGCGAGCCGGCGCTGCTGTATGCGCGCACGCTGGCCGCGCTCGGTGCGCCGGGCACGCGCGCCGCCTTCGAGCAGGCGCTCACCTGTGCGAGCGATGTCGCGCCGCGCTGCCTGTTCGCGGACTGGCTGGCCACGCAGGCCGACGCCGCCGATCGCCAGCGCGCCGAGAGTCTGTACGCGGAAATCGTTCAGGATGCGCGGCACTGGCCGCGTCACGCGCGGGAACATAACCGCGAGTGGTTGCAGCGCGCGCAGGCCGCGTTGGCAAGCGGCTCGACACGGCAATGAGCGACGCAAGGAGACAGTCGATGAAATGCGCGAGCCGGTCTTTTGCTGCCACTTTTGCTTCGAATGCCACTCTGACGGCGCTCGTCGCGGCCGCTTTGAGTTGGAGCAGTGCTTCGGCAATCGCCGCGGCAAGCACAGCAACAAACACAGCAACAAACACGCCGACAAACGCGAAGCATTTTGCGTGGCCCGCGTCGTTCGTGGTGCTCGGCGATGGCTATCCGCATGCGGGCGATGTATGCCGGCGGCTCGGCGAATCGTCCGCGACCGCGAACTATCTCGACCATACGGCAATGCTCGTCGGCTGTCCGGGCCTGCGCAATAGCGCCGACGTGCATGCGATTCTCGACCATCGACGTGCGCGCGTGGTGGGAGAAGCGGATGGCGTGACGCTGATTTCGATTGCCACCGAGGACGGTCCCGCCGCCGACGATCGAAGCTGGCCCGCGCAGACGCAAGACAAGGACATGCATTTCAGCACGACCGGCACGCTGCCCTGCGAGCGCGGCGGCGGCAAGACGAAGACCATGTGCAAGTACGGTGTCGTTCGTCATGGCAATCACTCCGCGAGCGTCGTAATCTACTGGCCCGATGGCAATACGCGCGTGATCCTGTTCAACGCGCACGGACGAGTACTCGGCGCGGCCATGAAAGCAGGCGATCGACCGATGCCGGGCAATACGCTGACCCGGAATAACGCCGGCATCAACCTGATTTCGATCGGCGACGAGCGCTATGAAATAGAGGATGCGGTTCTTTCCGGGCGTTGAATCGCGCGCGCCTTAACTCAAAGCAGCCCCGCGAAATGCGCAAGCACGAACACGACCGCGCCGCCCGCAATCAGCACCAAGGCGTTGATGCGCGTTTTCATCACGAGCAGCGTGGCAATCGCGGCCGTAAGCCATGCAATCCAGCCGCCTTCGAGCTGCTCGACCAGCACGTAGACGGCCGCGAGAATCAGGCCCGCCGCAACGGGCCGCAAACCGGCCTGCAAGGCGTTGAGCCAGCGCGCGCCCTCGTGGCGGTTCCACACGTGCACGACCGCGTACATCAGAAACGCGGTCGGCCCGAATAACGCGAGCGTCGCGACGACCGCGCCGCCGAGTCCACCGACCTGCCAGCCGATCAGCGTCGCGAGCAGCGATCCCGGGCCGGGCGCGAGCCGCGCAATCGCGAAGTCGCTGAGGAATTGCGCATGCGTCATCCAGTGATGCACGTCGACGACCTGTCGCTGAATCTCGGCGACGACACCCTGGCCGCCGCCGACGGTCACGATCGACAGCGGAGCAAAAACCGAAAACAGTGCGATGAGCGTTCTGGACACGTGATGGGTTCTTCTTAAGTTTGACTGCCCGAGGTGCGGCTAACGCCATGACGTTATACCTATCTCGCCAGCCCCTTATGAAGCGGGGGCCTGCGAGATAAGGGTGCCTGGTTGCCGCGGCCCTTCCGTGCCCGCGGCAACCGGCGGATTATTGCTCACTCAGAAGGTGTTTCAATTCTTCGAGAAACGAAGCAGTTGTATGGCCCCATAACATCGGGTCAAAATCCTGTCCGTAATCCTTTTCAAATGCAGAATCCAGATCATTCGGGTGCTCGCTTATGAACGAGTCTATCTCGCGGATCATTTCGAGGTGATTTGCCCGTGGGCAGTCCCTTCTGTAGCACGAAACAATCTCTGGAATCGTGTCTCCCCATAAATCAGAATCCTGATTAAAGTATGCGCCAAACAACTGATACAGGTTCGGGTAGCGATCCGACAGCATAACTTTTTCCTTCATCCGACGTAAGCTGTGAGAATGTAGTATGGCATTCCATTGCAGGTTTGATATTTCAGCACAACGACAACCTCATTCATCCGTGTCAGTTTTCCTGTCTGCCTCTCTATTCCATAGCCGACATCACCCGCAACGTGCTGCATCAGTGTGAGGGGACCACCACTACCTGAAGACTTCGCCCAATTCTGGACTTGTGTCGTGTGGACGCGCACTACTTCTGATATTGCCCATTATCCCGCCTTGCTCGCCATGGTCGGTTCGGGCAGCACGCAGAGCGCCCCAGCCCCGACCATTTCCAGCACGCCACCCACGATCTGAAGACCGCCCCAGATCCGATTGAAAGACATCTCCGACTGGCTGATCGACTGGCGAGCCAGTACCGCAGCCAATTGCGGCGCACTGAGCACCACGCGCACTCCGTCGGAATCCTGTTGATCCAACATTCCGAATTCCTCTGTCATTGTTTGGGCTGCCAAGCTAACAGGTGCCTACAGCGATATGGAATGGGCGATGGATGATTTTGGGGTTCCGCTGGACAACGAAATGTCAACATTTGTGTACGCTGGAATACCCATCGTGCCTCGCAAAAGCGACAGAAAACACGGCGTCAGGACCATTTGCTATGGCTTGCCGCCTGCGATGAACTTTGCCGCAGACATCAAGGCATACGCGCGAAGCGGATTGCAAACGTGGAGCACGAACAGCTTACAAACGCTGCACCATGTCATTGAAAGTCAACCGGCTATTTCGATGCCACGGCACAGCAGACACATTGTGTATAACGACACGGCCTACTACCACTCACGGCTCACGATCCATGACTCGCGCAGCGCGCACATATTCATAGCCGATGCTGATGGCGCCGCCGATCAGCACGGTCCACACAAGCGACACGCGAAACAGCGCGACAGCCGCGAACGTCGCGACCAGCACGAGATAGGGGAACACGCGGCGCGGCAGACGGTGCGCCGCCGTAATCGCCATCGACAGCGACAAGCCGATCGCGCCGGCTGCCGCACCCGCGAGCGCGACATGCGTGAGCGGAAACGAGGCGATGGCCGCGAAGAACACGCCGAGCAGAACGATCACCACGGCCGGCGGCAGGATGATGCCGCAGAACCCCGCAATCGCGCCGCGCCAGCCGAACAGGCGATAGCCGACCCAGATCGCCAGATTCTTCACGTTGACGCCCGGCAACGCCTGCGACAGCGCGAGGCCGTTGAGGAATTCGTCCTCGCTGATCAGGTGGCGGTCGTGCACGAACTCGCGCAGGAACCAGCCGCTCAGGCCGCCGCCAAAACTCGTCAGACCGATGCGCGCAAAAATCATGAACAGCCCGAGCACGGTCATGTTGCCGGACGGCGGTTCGCCGGGTTGCGCCGCCAGCTCGCCGCGCGGTGCGGCCGGGTCGCGGCTGTCGTTCTCGTCGACTTCGTGCTCGTTGGTGCCTGCCACGCCTGTTTCTCCTTGTGTGATGCTGCGTATGTCTTCGTATGCCGTCATGTGCCTTCGTATAAGACAAGCCGCGCATGATATCCGCAACGGCGCGCGGCCTTTTGTCGTGTCGTGTTACCGGCAGACGGGCCAACCCGCCCGTGGATGCACCGTCATGGCGGATTCGCGCCACCGTTGCTCACGGCAGCGGATGCAGCCGCAGCAGCAGAGGAAACCGCCGCCGCAGAAGCCGCCCCCGCATCCCCGCTTTGCGCCGCCGCGCGCGCACTCCCGCCACGCGGGTCATGCAACTGATCCGCCGACCACCCGCCCCCTAGATCGCCGAACAACGACGCTGCATGCAACAGCCGCGACTCCTGCACGTTCAACGCGGTCTGCTGCGTGCTCAGTTGCGTGGCCTGCGCGGTCGCGACCGTCGTGTAGTCGACGGTGCCGGCCTGGTACTCGTTGAAGGCGATCTCCGCGCCGCGGTTCGCGTCGCGCACGGCCGCTTCGAGCACGTCGGCTTGCTCCGCGAGAATGCGCAAGCCGGACAGATCGTCCTCGACGTTCTGGAACGCGGTCAGCACCGTGCCGCGATAGCTGGCCACGGCCGAATCGTAGGCCGCTTTCGCCGCATCGACGTCGGCGCTGCGCAGGCCGCCGTCGAACAGCGTTTCGCTCGCGCTGGCGCCGAGCGACCACACGTAGTTCGCCACCTTGAGCAGACCGGCCAGCGGCGACTGCGTGAAACCGGCCGCGCCCGAGAGCGAAATCTCCGGGTAATACGCGGACACCGCGACGCCGATCGCCGCGTTCTGCGCGGCCATCTTGCGCTCGGCCGCGGCGATGTCGGGCCGGCGTTCGAGCAGCGTCGACGGCACGCCGACCGGCACCGACGGCAGCACCGGCATCCCGGGATCGTGAGCGATCGACAGTTCTTCCGGGTTCTTGCCGACCAGCACCGCAATCGCATGCGCGTACTGCGCGCGCGCAACGCCGAGCGCGATCAGATCGGACTTCGCGGTATTGAGCTGCGTGCGCGCGGTAATCACGTCGCTCGGCGCAATCGTGCCCGCGCGGTCCTGCTCGGTGACGACGTCGAGAAAGTGCTGATACGCGACGACGGTCTGCTGCAACAGGTCGATGTTCGCGTCGCTCGTGCGCAGTTCGATGATCGCGGTCGCGAGCGCCACCTGCTCGGAGAGCGTCGCATTCGCGAGCGTCGCTTCGGTGGCCTGGGCGTTCGCCGCGTTCTCCTCGACCGTGCGGCGCACCTGGCCCCACAGGTCCGGCGCCCAGCTGACGTTGCCTTCGAGCGAGCCCGCGTTGGCGATGCGCGTCGCCGTGCCGTTCAGCGTCGTGGCCGAGGCGCGCTCGCGCGTGGCCGAGCCGGTCGCGCCGAGCGTCGGGAACAGGCTCGCGTGCGCGGCGCGCACTTCGGCAAGCGCTTCCTGGTAGTTCGCGTAGTCCGCGCGCACGGTCTGGTTCGATACCGCGACAAGCGGTTCGAGTTCGTCGATCAGCGGATCGTTGAACGCGGTCCACCACGTACCCTTCGGCGCGCCCGCGTTGGGCTCGGCCTGGGTCCAGCCCGGCAGTTCGGCATAGGTAGCGGGCACGCGCACCTGCGGCCGGTGATAGTCGGGGCCGACCATGCAGCCGGCATTCAGCAGCGCGAGCAGCGTAACGGCGAGCGTCGCGGCGGACGGCCAACGCCATGAACCGGCGCGGCCGACATCGCCGCCACGGGCCGAAGCACGGCTCGCGCTACGCGCACGCTGTGCCGAATCCCGCGCACCCAAACGTGTGATGAAAATCTTCATGGTCATGCCTTCGTATCCGGTTGCCCCGGCTTCGCGTCGCGGTTCCAGCGCAGGCCGTCGGACCATCTGACGAGCCGCGCGCGCAGGCGGTCGAGGTACAGATAGATCACCGGCGTCGTGTACAGCGTAAACACCTGGCTCAGGAGCAGGCCGCCCATCACCGTGATACCGAGCGGCTGACGCAGCGAGCCGCCCTGGCCCATGCCGACCGCGAGCGGCACCGCGCCGAGCACGGCCGCGAACGTCGTCATCATGATCGGCCGCAGGCGGATCAGCGCGGCCGCGTGAATCGCGTCGCGCGCGGGCATGCGCTCCTGGCGCTGCAACTGGATCGCGACGTCGACCATCATGATGCCGTTCTTCTTGACGATGCCGATCAGCAGAATGATGCCGATCAGCGCGATCACCGAGAACGGCGTGTTGAAGATCAGCAAGGCGAGCGTCGCGCCGATGCCCGCCGACGGCAGCGTCGAGAGAATCGTCAGCGGATGGATCGAGCTTTCGTACAGCACACCGAGCACGATATACACGACGCCGAGCGCCGCGATCACGAGCAGCGGCACCGTGCCGACCGACTGCGAATAGGCCGCCGCCGCGCCCGCGAACGCGCCGTGAATGCTCGCGGGCATGCCGATCTCGCGGCTCGTGCTCTCGATCGTCTGCCCCGCCTGGCTCAGCGAACCGCCGGGCGGCAGGTTGAACGAGATCGTCGCGGCCACGAGGCCGCTCTGGTGATTCACCTGGGTCGCCGTGTGGCTGTTCGAATACGAGGCCATCGCCGAGAGCGGCACCATCGTTTCGGCGGCCGTGCTGTCCGCGCTGCCGGTCGAACTGCCGCCCTTGCTGTTGGCGATGCTGTTGTTCGTCGCGTTCGACTGCGCATTCGCATTGCGCGCGTTGGTGTTGGATGAGGCGCTGCCGCTCTGCGCGCTCGCCGCCGACACCGTGGCGCCCGGCATCTGCGTGGCGGCCGTGCCGGCCGGGTTGCCCGAGGCCGTGCTCAGATAGATATGGTCGAGCGCCTGCGGATACTGCCAGTACTCGGGCGCGACTTCCATCACGACGAAGTACTGGTTGAGCGGGTTGTAGATCGTCGACACGGTGCGCTGGCCGAACGCGTCGTACAGCACGTTGTCGACCTGGTTCGGCGCGAAGCCGTAGCGCGCCGCCGTCGCGCGATTGATCTTCACATAGGTTTGCAGGCCGTTCTGCTGCAGGTCCGAGTTCACGTCGAGCAGTTGTCCATGCGTCTTCGCGAGCGCGGTGACGAGCTTCGGCGTCCACTTGAAGAGCGCCGCGGAATCGTCGCTCGTCAGCGTGTACTGATACTCGGCCGCCGACTGCCGGCCGCCGATGCGCAAGTCCTGCTGCGCCTGCAGGAAGAGCCGCGCGCCCGACACCTCGTTGAGCTTGGGCCGCAGCCGGTTCACGACCTCGGTGGCCGTCGCGTGGCGCTCCGACAGCGGCTTCAGTTCGATGAACACGTTCGCGCTATTGAGCGCGCGGCCGCCCGTGAAGCCCGCGACCGACAGCACCGCCGGGTCTTTCTGCACGATCGCCTGCAACTGCGCGAGCTTCTTCTGCATGGCCGGGAACGAAATGCTCTGGTCGGCGATGATCTGGCCGATCAGGATGCCGGTGTCCTGCTCGGGAAAGAAGGTGGCCGGCACCAGCTTCAGCAGGAACACGTTGCCGATCAGCAGCGCGAACAGCAGCAGGATGACGAGCCGCGCATGATCGAGCACGGCCGTCAGCGAGCGAGCGTAGAGCGCCTTGAAGCGCTCGAATTGCCGTTCGATCCACCGCGCCCAGCGCGCTTTCGAATGGCCGGCGTTCTCGCGGCTCAGCACGTACGCACACATCGCGGGCGTGACCGTCAGCGAGATCACGAGCGAGATGACGATCGCGATCGACAGCGTAATCGCGAACTCGTGGAACATCAGCCCGACGATGCCCGGAAACAGGATGATCGGCAGAAACACCGCGATCAGCGAGAGGCTCATCGAGATCACCGTGAAGCCGACCTCGCCCGCGCCCTTCAGCGCGGCCTCTTTCGGACTCAGCCCCAGCTCCATATGGCGCACGACGTTTTCGAGCACGACGACCGCGTCGTCGACGACGAAGCCGGTGCCGATCGTCAGCGCCATCAGCGAAAGATTGTCGATGCTATAGCCGAGCAGATACATCGGCCCGAAGCTGCCGATGATCGACAGCGGCAGCGCCACGGCCGGCACCAGCGTCGCGCGCGGCGACTGCAGGAAGATAAACACGACGCCGACCACCAGCAGCATCGCGATGAACAGGGTGCGCTCGGTATCGCCGACCGACGACGTGACCGACTCCGAGCGATCGATCGCGACGCCCACGTGCACGCTGCTCGGCAACGTCGCCTCGATCGACGGCAGCACGCTGCGGATCTGCCGCACGGTGCTCACGACGTTGCTGCCCGGCATCGGATAGACGATCACGAGAATCGCCGACTTGCCGTTGAAGAGCCCCGCATTGCGGATGTTTTCGTTCGAGTCGCGCACCTCGGCGACGTCGCGCAACTGCACCGGCGCGCCGTCGCGATAAGCGACCACGAGGTCGCGATACGGCGCCGCCTTCGTGATCTGATCGTTCGACGTGACGACATAGCGCTGAGCGCCGACGTCGAGATGGCCCTTGGCGCTGTCGGCATTGGCCGCGCTGATCGCCGCGCGCACGTCTTCCATGCCGATGCCGTAGCTGTTGAGCTTGCCCGGCTGCAACTCGACGCGCACGCTCGGCAACGCGCCGCCGCCGAGCGTGATCTGGCCGACGCCCTGTACCTGCGAGAGCTGCTGCTGGATCACCGAATCGGCGGAATCGTAAAGCTGCGCCTTGGTCAGCGTGTCCGAAGTCAGCGACAGCACCATGATCGGCGCGTCGGCCGGGTTGTACTGGCGATAGCTCGGATTGCTGCGCAAGGTGGTCGGCAGATCGGCGCGCGCGGCCTGGATCGCCGCTTCGACGTCGCGCGCCGCGCCGTTGATGTCGCGCTTCAGGCCGAACTCGACGACGATCAGCGACGAGCCGACGTAGTTGATCGAGGTCAGCTCCTCGACGTCGGCCATCGTCGCGAGCCGCCTCTCGAGCGGCTCGGCCACCGTCGCCGCCATGATGTCCGGGCTCGCGCCCGCCATGTTCGCCTGCACGACGATCACCGGAAACGCGATGTTCGGCAGCGGCGCGACCGGCAGGCGGAAATACGCGAGCGTGCCGGAGATCAGGATCGCGATGGCGAGCAGCGTGGTCGCCACCGGCCGCCGGATGAAGAGCGCCGGGATGTTCACGGCGCGCCCTCGGTGCCGCCCGCGGGCGGCGGCTCACCGGATTCGCTGCCGTCGTTGCCGCCGCGCGGGTTGCGCGCGGCGCGCCAGCGCTTCACGCGCGCCGCCATGCGGTCGAAGAACAGATAGATCACCGGCGTGGTGAACAGCGTCAGCATCTGGCTCAGCGTCAGGCCGCCGATGATCGCGAGACCGAGCGGCCGGCGCAGTTCCGACCCCGTGCCGGTGCCGAGCAGCATCGGCAGCGCGCCGAGCATCGCCGCGAGCGTGGTCATCAGGATCGGGCGGAAGCGCAGCAGCGACGCCTGGAAAATCGCCTCGCGCGGCGGCTTGCCGTGATTGCGTTCGGCGTCGAGCGCGAAGTCCACCATCATGATCGCGTTCTTCTTGACGATGCCGATCAGCAGCACGATGCCGATGATGCCGATCACGTCGAGATCGCTGCCCGCGAGCATCAGTGCGAGCAAGGCGCCGATGCCGGCCGAGGGCAGCGTCGAGAGAATCGTGACCGGATGGATGAAGCTCTCGTACAGCACGCCGAGCACGATATACACGGCGACGAGCGCCGCGATCAGCAGATAGACCTCGCTGGAAAGCGAATCCTCGAACGCGGCGGTTGCGCCTTGCAGCGACGAGGTGATCGACGGCGGCAGGTTCACGGCCTGCTCGGCCGCGTGAATCTCCTTGACCGCCGTGCTCAGCGAGGCGCCCTTCGCGAGATTGAACGAGATCGTCACCGAGGGGAACTGCGCGAGATGGCTGATGACGAGCGGCGATTTTTTGATCTCGATCTTCGCGATGCCCGACAACGGCACCTGCCCCGTGCTGCTGGTCTGACTCGGCAGATAGAGATTGCCGAGCGATTGCACGCTCGGCAGCGTCTCCGGCTTGGCGACGAGAATCACGCGGTACTGGTTCGACTGCTCGAAGATCGTCGACACGATGCGCTGGCCGAGCGCGTCGTACAGCGCGTTGTCGATCGTCGCGGGCGTGATGCCGAAGCGCGCGGCCAGTTGCCGGTTGACCTCGACGTTCACGCTGAGGCCGTCGCTATTGAGGTCGCTCTGCACGTCTTCGAGAGACGCAATGCGCTTCAGCCGCGCGACGAGGTCCGGCACGTACTGCTGGAACGCCTGCTGGCTCGGTCCGCGCAATACGAAGCTGTACTGGTTCGGCGAGACGGTCGTATCGAGCGTCAGGTCCTGCTCGGGCTGCATGTAGAGCTTCACGCCGGGCACCTGCGCGACTTCCTGCGCGAGCCGCCGCGCGACTTCCTGCGCGAGCCGCCGCGCGACTTCCTGCGCGGTGTCGGAACGCTGGTCGCGATCGCGCAGATTGATCAGGAAGCGGCCGTTGTTGAGCGTCGCATTGATGCCGTCGATGCCGACGTACGAGGTGAGCGAAACCACGTCCGGGTCCTTCAGGATCGCCTCGGCGAGCGCGCTCTGGCGCTTGACCATCGCCGAGTACGAAACCGAGTTGTCGGCCACGCTGATGCCCTGGATCACGCCGACGTCCTGCACCGGGAACAGGCCCTTCGGAATCACCACGTACAGGAGGCCGGTCAGCACGACGGTGCCGATCGCGACCATCAGCGTCAGCGTCTGATGGTCGAGCACCCACGCGAGGCCGCGCTCGTAGGCGGCGAGCGTCTTGTCGAACAGGCCCTCGCTGATGCGCTCGAAGCGGCTCGGATGCCGCTCGGCCTGCGCGCGCAGCATGCGCGCGCACAGCATCGGCACGACCGTCAGCGAGACGATGGCCGAGATCACGATCGTGACCGCGAGCGTCACCGCGAATTCGCTGAACAGGCGCCCGATCACGCCGCCCATGAACAGCAGCGGAATCAGCACCGCGATCAGCGAAACGGTCAGCGAGAGAATCGTGAAGCCGATCTGCCCCGCGCCTTCGAGCGCGGCTTCGAGCGGCGTCATGCCCTCTTCCAGATAGCGCACGATGTTCTCGATCATCACGATCGAGTCGTCGACCACGAAGCCGGTCGCGATGATGAGCGCCATCAGCGAGAGGTTGTCGATCGAGTAGTTCAGCTGGTACATCACGGCCAGCGTGCCGATCAGCGAGACCGGCACCGAGACGCTCGGAATCAGCGTGGCGGGCACGTTGCGCAGGAACACGAAGATCACCGCGACCACCAGCACGATCGCGAGAATCAGCTCGAACGCGGCGTCCGCGACCGAGGCGCGAATCACGCCGGTGCTGTCCGACACCACGGTCACTTTCATGCCGGCCGGCAGCGTCGATTCGAGTTGCGGCAACTCCTTCATGATCTGGTTGACGGTCGCGATCACGTTCGCGCCCGGTTGCCGCTGCACGTTCAGCACGATCGCGGGCGAGCCGTTGTACCACGCGCCGCGCTCGACGTCCTGCGGCGCCTGGCTCACGCGCGCGACGTCGCGCAGGAACACCGGCGAGCCGTTCTGATACGCGATCACCGTGTCGAGATAGTCCTTCGGATCGGTGATCTGGTCGTTGCCGTTGATCGTGTAGTCGAGGTCCGGGCCGTCGAAATTGCCCTTCGGCTGGCTCACGTTGACGTAGCTGAGCAGCGTGCGCAGATCGTCGATATTGAGGCCGTAGGCGGCGAGCTTGTGCGGGTCCGCCTCGACGCGGATCGCCGGCACGTTGCCGCCGCTCGTCGTCACGACGCCGACACCCGAGACTTCCGAAATCTTCGTGCCGAGGCGGTTGTTGGCGACGTCCTGCAACTGCGTCAGCGACATCGACTTCGAGGTGACCGCGAGCGTGAGGATCGGCTGGTCGGCCGGATTGACCTTCGCGTAAGTCGGCGGTGCGGGCAGGCCCGAGGGCAGATAGCTGTTCGACGCGTTGATCGCCTGCTGCACGTTCTGCTCGGCGATGTCGAGGTTCAGCGAGAGATCGAACTGCAGCGTGATGACCGAGGCGCCGTCCGAGCTATACGAGGTCATCTGCTGCAAGCCGGGAATTTCGCCGAGCTGCACTTCGAGCGGCGCGGTGACGGTGGTCGCCATCACGCTCGGGCTCGCGCCCGGATAGAAGGTCTGCACCTGGATCGTCGGATAGTCGACGTTCGGCAGCGACGAGACCGGCAGCACGCGCATCGCGACGAGCCCGACGAGCACGAGCGCGATCATCAGCAGCAGCGTCGCGACCGGTCGGAGAATGAAGAGGCGCGAGATGTTCATCGGCGCGGCGGTCCGTTACGACGAAGCGGCGGATGACGACGCCGGCGCAGCGGGCTTCGCGGCAGGCGGAAAAACGCGCTGCAGGAGGCGCTTGAAGCCGCTCTCCGAAGCGGCCTCGGGCTTCGCCGCTGCACCACCCGCGCCGCTCGCGCCGTTCACGCCCGCCGCCGCGGGCTTCGCATGGGCCGGCTCGATCTTCGCGCCGTCGCTGAGCCGGTCGGTGCCGTCCGTCACGACCTGGTTGCCCGCCGCGAGGCCGGAGAGGATCACCGTATTCCTGCCGTCGCTCGGGCCGAGCTTCACCTTGTGCACCGACACCGTGCCGTTCGCATTGACCAGATACACGTAGTCGCCCGGCGCGCCGGTCTGCACCGCGGCGGTCGGCACGAGCACGGCGTTGCTCATCGTATCGACGAGCAGCTTCACGTTGACGAACTCGTTCGGGAACAGCGCCTCGTCGTCGTTGGCGAAGGTGGCCCGCAAGGTCACGGTGCCGGTCGCGGTCGCCATCTGGTTGCTGATCGCGTAGAGCGTGCCGGTGGCGATCTCGCGCGCGTTGTCGCTCGAATACGCGGTGACCGGCAATTTCGCGCCGCTGTTCATGCGCTGCACGATCGAGGCAAGCGCGTCCTGCGGCACCGTGAACTGCACCGTGGTCGGCTTGACCGCCGTGATGACGACGATCCCCGTCGACGACGACGCGGTCACGTAGTTGCCCGGATCGACGAGGCGCAGGCCGACCTTGCCGGCGATCGGCGCGGTGATGCGGCAATAGGCGAGATCGAGATCGAATTGCGCGATGTTGGCGAGATCGGCCTGCACGGCCGCCTCGTCCTGCTGCACGAGGAACTGCTGATCGGCGAAGGTCTGCTGCGCGATCGACTTGCGCTCGTTCAACTGCGTGTAGCGCGCGAGATCGGCGCGCGCCTGGGCGAGCGAGGCGCGGTCCTTGGCGAGCGTCGCCTGCGCCTGCTGCTTGCTGATCTGGTACTGGCGCGGATCGATCTGCGCGAGGAACTGGCCCTTCTGCACTTCCTGGCCTTCGTGATAGCCGACCTCGGTCAGGTAGCCGCTCAGTTGCGGCAGCACGGTCACGGTGGCGGTGGGCGTGACCGTGCCGAGCTCGCTCAGCGTGACCGGCATCGAGCCGAGCGTCGCGCTCGCGACCGTAACGACGATGGCCGTGTTCTCGCGCGCGGGCTTCTTGCGCGTCAGCACATGCATCGCAACCAGCGCGATCAGCACGAGCACGATCGCCACGAAGATGACGAGCCCGCGTCGGGAGCGCTTCGGCGGCGGGGACACGGCTTCGCTCATGTTGATCTCCGTGGACGGATAGTAGCGTCGATGATCGGTGGAAACGTCGTCCTCTGATGGGACTGCGCAAAAGTGCCATGGTTTGCGCGCGTTGTCATCAGTCGAAGTCCTCTGGACGTGCTGTTATCTGAACGTAAGGAAGCGGGGCCGTGCTTGGGACCGCGTATCGGGCCGCGTATCGAGGCGCCAACGGCACGCAAGCGCGATGCCCGCATGGCGCCAATGTAGCCGGGCTGCCGAACGCTTGAGTTACAGCGGTGCAACAGTTGACGCGGTGAAAGGCAACGCGGCCCCGCGCGGCGCCCGGACAGGCGGGCTCGGGGCCGCGTGGAAGGGGATCGATCGGCCGTGGCCGGCCGCGCACGGCTGCAATATGCGGTAACGAAAAATGGCCGGGCCGCCCCGGCAGGACCCGCTCCGCTGTCTAAAGCGCGTCACAATCGACCGCTATCATGCGAGCCCGGCTTCTTTCCCGCCTCTTTCCGCGACATAACCCTCCAGGCCGCGCGCCTGTCACCCCGATGTCCATCACCGTCAATTTTCCCGCCGAAGTGCGCGACTGGATCGCCGCCAATCTCACGCGCGGCGTCGCGCCGCAAGCGATCGTCAACGAGCTGGTCAGCCGCAACAACGCGGCCGAACTCGCGGCGGCGATGGTCAACGCCGTGTCCGCCGCGTTCCTCTACGGCACGCCGATGCCGGGCGACAAGCTCGAAGTGGGCGCCGCGCCGCTCAGCTACGAAGCCGAACCGCTGCGCGTGCGCGACGGCGCGCAGCTTCAGCTCGGCGAGCGCAAGGTGCGCGTGCTGTCGCGCCTGCAACGGCCCGCCGCCGTGCATCTCGCCAACTTTCTGAGCGCCGACGAATGCGAGCAGCTGATTGCGCTCGCGCGGCCGCGCCTCGACCGCTCGACCGTCGTCGATCCGGTGACGGGCCGCAACGTCGTGGCCGGTCATCGCAGCAGCTACGGGATGTTTTTCCGCCTCGCCGAGACGCCGCTGATCGCGCGCCTCGAAGCGCGCATCGCCGAACTCACGGGCCTGCCGGCCGAGAACGGCGAGGGGCTGCAAATGCTGAACTACGAGGAAGGCGCCGAATCGACGCCGCACGTCGACTATCTGATCGCGGGCAACGAGGCGAATCGCGAGTCGATCGCGCGCAGCGGCCAGCGCGTCGGCACGCTGCTGATGTATCTGAACGACGTGGAAGACGGCGGCGAAACGGTGTTCCCGCAGATCGGCTGGTCGGTGACGCCGCAGCGCGGTCACGCGCTCTACTTCGAATACGGCAACCGCTTCGGCCTCGCCGATCCGAGTTCGCTGCATGCGAGCACGCCGCTGCGCTCGGGCGAGAAGTGGGTCGCGACGAAATGGCTGCGCGCGCGCCGCTTCGTGCCGCGCCAGCAGGCCTGAGCGCCGGGCGGACCTGAGCGTTTCAGGTTCGAGGCACCCCAGGTGCCGGGCAGCACGGCCCGGCCCGCACGTTGCGCCGCCCGCGCGTTTGGCTTCAGCGCTGGAAAATCTCGTCGGCGACCCAGCCCTTCGAGGTCAGGTGCATGCCCTCGCGCAACTGCATCGTGCCCGCGCCTTCGATCACGCGCTTGACCATCGGAAACACGCGCTGCGCGTCGGCATCTTTCGCCCACGGCGCCGGCTCGACCTTGTACGTGTAGACCACCGACGTGACGGTCTTGCCGTCGAGCTGCATCGGCCGCTCCCAGCCCACGACCTTGTCGAGCGTCAGCGTGGCCGCGCAGAAGTCGGCCGGATGCGTGACGCGCGACGTGCCGGTCGCGACCACTTCCGGAATGTGCAGGTAGTACTTCTTGCCTTCGTCGGTCAGTTCGTACTGGCGCGCGGCCGCGGTGATCTTCTTGCCGCCGGCGTCGACGCGCTCGACCATCATGTCCTGACCCTTCACGAGGCCGAGCTTTTCGAGCACCGGCATCTGCACGGCGTCGCGCGTGCCCGCGGTGCGATCGTCGGTGGTGGTGTAGATCGGCCAGTCGTATTTGGCGAGGCACAGGTGACCGCGTTGGCCGAGGAAATCGTTGATGGCGGCCGTGAAGTTTTCCTGATTGGCGTCCTGGCTTTTGTCATGGCAGCCGGCGACGAAGGTCAGGGCAAACAGGGAAAGCGCGCCGCCGGCAAGGCGGACGGCGGTGGTACGTCGCGTCATGGTGTTGTTGCTCAGGTTGGATGGCTTATTGAACGGCTAGGTGCGGCAGGCGGCAGGCGATGCGCGCGCGGCAGCGGTGCCGGCGGTCCGAGGCACGACGGCCCGAACGCCGGCGCGCGGCCGCTCCACGAGAAGCCGGCCGCGCGCGGATCGTCATCGATGCGTCGTCAGTTCACGCATGCGCCGCTCGTGGGGGGCGTGGCGGGCGGCTGATAGCCGTCCGTCAGCGTGTTCAGGAAGCAGACCAGATCGGCGATGTTCTGCTGCGTCAGCTGCGGCGTCGAGTGGACCGGGCGGGCCAGCGCGCCGTCCGCCGCGGTCGTGCCGCCCGCGTCGGTTTGCCCCTGGCCCATCGGCAGTTCTTCGTCGATGTTGCCCTGGTAGGCGACCGGCAGATCGTTGAACGGCGTCGCCGTCGCCCCCGATGCGGCGCTCGGGAACAGCGCGAACGACGGGTTCTGCACCATGTGGCTCGTATCGCCGCCGGTGCTCGGATACCAGTATTCCGGGTTCGTGTCGCGCGTGTTGTAGAAGTTCAGCACCTGCACGAGCGAATGGAACACGCCGTTGTGGAAGAACGCGGTGCGCGTCGAGACGTTGCGCAGCGTCGGCACCTTGAAGCGGCCGCAATACGGATCGGGCACGTTGACGCCCGTGAACGAATCCGGTCCCGCGCCGCTCGTCGCGGTGCCGGGCGTGTGGAGGTTGTTCAGCGGACCGCACAGACCCAGGTCGTAGTACGAGGTCGTTGCGTTGCTCGGGATCGGGTCGGGGTTGTCGGGAATCTGCGTGTCGTTGCGCGGCACGCCGATCGCCTGATACGTGAAGTCCGTCATCAGACCGACCGAGCCGTTGAAGTTCGCGCCCGCGTAGTGGCAGGCCACGCAGCCGGCGCCCTTGTCGGTGTCGTTGAAGAGTTCGAGGCCGCGCAGCTCGGCCGCCGTCAACGTGCCGCCCACCTTGTTCGATTCGAACAGATCGAACTTGCTCGAATACGGCGCGAAGCTCGGGTCTTCCGTCTCGTAGGCCTGGATCGCGAGGCCGACGTCGGCGAACGCGGCGTCGGTGTTGGCGAACACGCCCGAGCCGAAGGCCTGCTGGAACAGCGGCGCATACGAGGCGCCCTGCACGACCTTGACCACGTTCGCGGCCGACGTGTTGTTCATTTCGAGCGGATTGAGCAGCGGCAGCGAGACCTGGGTCGCCAGCGTCGTCGCGCGGCCGTCCCACATGAAGCCGCCGCCCGGCGCGTTCTGCGTGATGCCGTCGGGATTGTCGGCGACGTCGTTGTAGGGCGGCGTCATCGACTTGTAGCGCAGCGAGGGCACCGCGCGCTGACCGGCCAGCGAAGGATCGGAGCCGAGCTGCACCGACAGGCTGTTCGGCGGTCCGTACGCGTACTGCGGACTATGGCAGGTCGCGCAGGACATGTTCTTGCCGCCCGACAGATTCTGATCGAAGAACAGTTGCTTGCCGACTTGGGCCGCCGCGCTCAGCGTGACGGCGGCGGGCGGCGCAACGCTACCCGTTTCGCCGCCGCCCGGCGCCGAGGTCTGGCTCGATCCGTTGCCGCCGTTGCTGCCGCTATCGCTGCCCCCGCCGCCGCAGGCGGCCAATACGAGGGAAAGCGCGCAAAGCACGCCGAGAGAAACTTTTCGCATATCGATGTGTTGAGCCTGATCGTGTTACCTGAGTCCGATTGCCGGGCGGTCCTGGCTTGGTCCGTGGAAGGACCTGGCTGAGTGCGCGTACGACTTAAGGCCGCGTGGAAATGGGACGAACGGAATGGAAAACTGCCGGACCACATGATCCGTGGTCCGGCAGGCAGCGTTGCGGCGCCGGGTTGCACACGCCGGGCGCGCGCTGCGCCCGGCGTGTGTCGGTCCGCCGCTTAGGTCGACCGCTTACTTGCTCAGCGCCCAGACGTTGGTCTGGTTCGCGTCAGGACCCGCCTGGCGCGAAGCCAGCGAGGTGCCCGTCACGTCGACCGGGTTCAGCTTCTGCGTGTAGGTCGCCGGCGTGATGTACGCGTGGTTCATCGGACGGACCGAGTCGAAGTGCGTATCCGCGCTGCCCGCGAGTTCCGGCAGGTTCAGCACGTTCGCGGCGATGAACGACTCGGTGTACTTCGCGCGAGCAAGGTACGTTTGCGGCTGTGCCGGGTCGCCGATCTGGAACATGTCCTGCATCGTACGCACGAACGAGAAGTGGCTGTACTCGTCGCTGTCGACCACACCCGCGCTCGCCTGGTTCGTTGCTACGCCGAACACCGAGTTGCCGTGACCATGGTTGCCCTGGTTGTACAGCGTCGTCGTGACCGGCGAGTACTTGCCGTTCGAGAACGTGAGCGGTGCCTGGTTGACGTTCGACGTCACCGGGTTCCAGCCGCAGCACGAGGTCGAGCTGCCTTCGCCTTCGTCGAACATCACGACGATCGCGACCTTGCGCTTCTTGTTGGTCCACAGCGGCGAAGCCTGGATCTTCGTCACGACCTGACGCACGTAGTCGTCGCCGCGCTGCACGATGGCGGTGCTGCCGCTCGAGCAGGACGGATCGGAGCCGGTGCCGTGCATGTCGTCGCACTGGTCGGGCATGATGAAGTTCAGGTTGCCCACGTCGCCGTTCGCGAGGTCGGTGCTGAACTGGTCGTAGTTGTAGTTCGTCGGGATCGAATAGTCCTTCGACGTAGCCAGGGCGGACGCCGGGTACTGCGTGCCGAAGATCGTGCGGTTGTCGGCGAAGAACTCCGGCAGATTGCGCGCCAGCTGATACGGCATTGCCGGGCTGTGCTTGGTCTTGTACAGCGCGCCAGGCATCGGGTAGGCCGTGCCGTTCGCGCCCGGGCCCGTGTAGGCGGCCGAGATCGTCGGTTCGGCGATGCTGTCCGAACGCGGGTCCTGACCTGGGTTCATCGACTCGCTGTAGGTACGCCACGTCATGCCCGCTTGCGACAGCAGCGTGAAGAGGTTCGGCGCCGCGACGTTGTGGTTCGCGGAAGAACCGACCGTCGTACAGGCCGCGCTCGTCAGGCCCGTCAGATGGTTCGTGTCTTGCGGCGGCAGTGCGGTCGTCGCGACGAGCGGCTGGCCGTCCGAAGCGGTGCCGCCGGCGAAGGCCGCGTCGGTCGGTGCGTTCGCGCCGCTCGTGCCCGCGCCGCAGCCCCACCAGTTGTCGTCGACGATACCCCAGTCGTCCGCGCCGCCGAGTGCCGTGTAGTTCGGCTCGCTCGGGTTGCCGGTCGCGTAGTAGGTCGTGAACTGGTTGTTGCTGGTCAGGAACTGGTTGATGAACGGTGCGTTCGTCGAACCGAAAATGCCCGGCGTGCCCGGCGTCGGGCCCACGCTGTGGTTTTCGAGCATGATCACGAACACGTTGTCGTAGCGCGGCACGCCTTCGACGTTGAACGCGGCCTGCTGCGCCTGTGCGTACGTGATCTTCGCCTGCGTCTGCGACGACTTCACGGCCGTTGCCTGGATCACGCCCGAGGTGCCGATGAGCGACGGATCGCCGCCCGTCATCGCGAGGTTGTCCGGATACATGTCGCCGCGATCGAGCTTGGTCGTCGCGTACGTGTAGCGGTTTTCAAGCTGGTTGTCTTCGAACAGCAGCGCTTGCTGTTCGGCGCCCGAGAGCGTGTTCACGTCGCCGAGCGCGTCGGTCGCGCTCACCGTCACCGACGATGCGCCGAGGGCCGGGCCGCTCAGGCGCGTTGCGAGGTTGGCCTTCTCGGTGGCGTAGCTGCTGCCGTTCGCTTCGACGAGACGCTGCACTTCGCTCGACATCGGGCTGATGACGACGTTAGCCGCGCCCTGGTCGGCGATCTGCGCGGCCGAAGCACGCAGGATCAGGTGGCTCGGCACGGCCGCGCCGCTTGCCGTGTTGGTTGCCTTGGTGCTGATGTCGGCGATCAACTGGCCGGTCGCCGAGGTCTTCAGCGTGAAGTGGCCCTTGCTGTCGGTCGTCGTGCTCGTTTCCGACGCATCGCACACGCCATTGCCGTTCGCGTCGACGCAAACCGTCGCGCCCGCGTAATAGCCGGCGGCGATCGTCGGGTTACCCGATGCGTTGCCCGGCTTGAAAGCCGCGGCGGTCACGACGCCCGAGAACGTCGTGGTTTGCGTCGGGGTCGGGCTGTTGCCGCCGCCGTTGCTTGCCGTCGACGGATTGTCGTTGCCGCCGCAAGCTGCCAGCACGCAGGCCGCCGCGATCGAGGTTAAAAGAAGGGTAGTACGTGGTGTTGAACTGACCGGCATTATGGGACCCCTGGTGGTTTGCATGTACAACTTTTTTCCGCCCAAACGGAACAAATCCGTATTTTTCTAACGCAGCGGGATTATCGAGTCCGTATGTTCTTTTTTTATGACAGGGAACCTTTAAGAAATTTTACTTTCAATTTACTTAAATTACCTTTCAAATTTAAACTTTATTGTAATAAACAGGAGCGACGCTCGCACCGGGGCCGAATCGCCGTAGGGTTGTGCACGTACGGCGGGCGCCGAGGACGATGAGTGCGCAAATGCGTGAATACATGCTTCGAATCACCAATATTTAGGATTCGATGCGCCAGATTCCGCTTTTCGCGGAGATTTGCTGTTCTGTTCGCTGCTCTGCCGGTTGCGTTGCTTGCCGCCCTGTTCGCCACTTTGTTTATTCCCCTGCTTACGCAGAACTGTCGTTCCCGTTCAGCTTCGTGCAAGCGCGCAGTAATTTATATTCGCGGCGATTTGTTATCGGGTTCGCTCACGGCTGCCATTCTTTTTTAATACCGCCGAAGTGTTATTCAGTACGGCACGGTTGCGCGGGCCCGCCCCGGATGGCCCTCGGCTTCAATCATATTCGCCGTTTCTTTTCTGATTTTTTATTTGTATTTCTCTTTGCAGCGGATTCAACGGGATTAATTCGTATTGCTGTACAGGATCACTAAACAGATCAAACCGGCCTATCTCAATTAGCTATGCAGATTGAGCAATTTGCCTGCTCAGGATAAAAATTAGTCCAATTCCTATAGACGGTGGGATAGGTGCTTTCGATACTGTGTGCTCGACCCATCACTCGATGCACGCATGTCCAAACCACCGTGGGACCGCACTTTAGCTATCTTCTGTGACACGCTGCCGACCTGGGGCAATGAGCCACTGCTCGCGCCGTTGCGTCTGCACGGCACCGAAGCCCTGGGCAAGCTCTACCGGTACGCGCTCGACGTGGCGACGATCGAAAGACCGACGCTTCCGCTATGGCAGGCGCGGCAACGGGTCGTGCCCGATCGCCTGATCGGCCAGGTGATCGACGTGTCGATTGCCTGCGGCGGCGACGCGATAAGCGCAGCCACCGGCAGCCGCACGATCTCCGGCCTCATCACCGGCGTCAGGCAGATGGGTAGCGACGACCGGCACGCCTATTACCGCTTCATCGTGCGCCCGTGGCTGTGGCTCGCCACGAAGAACCGCGAGAGCCGGATCTTCCAGGACATGAACGTCGTGGATATCACCTCTGCGATACTCAAGGCGCGCTATCCCTATCCTGTCGTGATGGAACTCGGTGGCCCCGGCACGGAACGCAGCTACCCGAAGCGCGACTATGTCCGCCAGATGTGGGAATCCGACTTCGCATTTCTCACGCGCCTCTGGCGGGAATGGGGCCTCTACTATCTGTTCGACGGCCTGACGCTGGTGCTCTGCGATTCCCCCGGCTCGCACAAGCGGCACGACGACACGTACCGGCGCATCCGCTATCGCGCGCCCGAGAGTCGGCGGGTCGACGCAGAGCATATCCACCGGCTCAAGGTCTCGCGCCGGATCACGGCGGGCAAGGTCAGCCTGACCGACTACGACTACACACGCCCCGGCGCGCGGTTCGAGGGCGGATACGCGAGCTACAGCGAAAGCGCCTGCGACAGCATCGAACAGCACGGCTGGGGCGACTACGCGCAGCCGCTCGCCGGGGAGTCCGGACTATCCGGTGAACGGAACCGTCACGAGGATGAAGCGCGATACCTCGCGAGCGTGCGCGTCGATGCCATGCGCCGCCACGGCCTGCGCCTGAAGGGTCGGGGCAATCTGCGCGGGCTCATCACCGGGAAGACGTTCTGGCTCGACGACCATCCGCAGCAGGACGTGAACGCGGAATACCTGGTGGTGTCGACCACGCTCGATATCCGCAATGCGCAGCAGGATTCGCAGTCTTCCGGTGAGGGAGAGAACGATGAACCGCGCCAGTGCGTGAGCGACTTCGTGCTGCAACCCGCGAATACGTTCTTCAGGAACCGCCCGAAGAAAAAGCCGCACTGCGCCAGCGAAACCGCCATCGTGGTGAGTCCGGAGAACCAGCCGCTCTGGGTCGACGGCTACGCGCGCGTCAAGGTCCACTTCATGTGGGACCGTCTCAGCCCGAAGGACGCCAGCGCCAGTTGCTGGGTGCGCGTGTCCTCGCCGTGGCAAGGCAATGGTTTCGGTGCGATCCATCTGCCCCGTACCGGTCAGGAAGTCACGGTCGGCTACCACGAGGGCGACCCGGACAAACCGTACGTATCGGGCCGCATGGTCAACGGCTGGAACCCGCCGCCGTGGAAGCTGCCGGCCAACCAGGCGCTCTCGGGCACGCTCAGCCGCGATCTCGAAGGCGGCGCCACCGGCCAGTCCAATCACGTCGTGCTCGACGACACGCCGGGCCAGCTCCAGGCGCAACTCGCCAGCGATCACGCGCAGTCGCGTCTCGTGCTCGGCTACAACACGCGCATCGTGCGCGAGGCAGGCCGCCAGCAGGCGCGCGGCATCGGCTGGGAACTCGCGACCGACGCATGGGGTGTCGCGCGGGCCAACCGGGGCCTGCTGATCACCACCGAGGCGCGCAGCGGTGCGAACGCACCGGCGAAGGACATGGGCGAGACGGTGGCCCGGCTCGCGCAGGCGCGCGATATCCACGAGAACCTGGCGGGTCTCGCCCGGCAGTACGAGGTGCAGGAGCCGCAGGCCAGCCAGGGCGAGGTGTCGAAAGCGATCAGGATGCAGAACGAGGCGATCCGCGGTGGCGTAGCGCGCGGGGCGGATGCGGAGCAGCCGTTTCCGCAACTGGCGAGGCCGGACATGGTGCTGGCCAGCGCCGCGGGTATCAGTCTCGCGGCCGCGGAAAGCACGCACGTGGCGAGTGGCGAACATCTCGCGCTCACGGCCGGCGGACACGTCAGCATCGCCGCGGCGAGATCGCTGCTGGCGTCGGCGGTCAATGGCGTGCGGGTGTTCGCGCAGAACCTCGGCATCCGGCTCAAGGCAGCGTCCGGCAAGGTGCAGATCGAGGCGCAACACGATGACATCGAGGTCATTGCGCA
The DNA here is from genome assembly GCF_017105025.1 of Paraburkholderia sp. Ac-20336. NCBI lineage: Bacteria > Pseudomonadati > Pseudomonadota > Betaproteobacteria > Burkholderiales > Burkholderiaceae > Paraburkholderia > Paraburkholderia sp. Ac-20336. Next base: position 54,640 of record NZ_JAAGPS010000033.1, read on the forward strand.
GCGCGTGGTGAACATCATCAGCCGGGCGGAATCGATCAATCTGATTGCCGGAAAGGAGATCGTGTTCCATGCGGCCGGCACGAAGGTCGTGATCAATGCGCAGGGGTACAGCGTCTACACCGACGGCGGGCATCGGGTTCATGCGGCGAGTTATCTGAACGATACGCCGGTGGCGGTGCCGTTTGTCGTGCCGATGACGGATATCGGGCAGGCGAAGGTGGCGGAGCATTTCAAGCTTGTGGAACAGGTTTCGGGGTGGGTGATGACGAACCAGCGTTACCGGATCGAGCTTGCAGACGGACAGGTGATCGAAGGGATCAGTAATGGACGCGGCGAAACATCCGTTGCGATGAGCGACAGCGTGCGGATTGCATCCGTCAGCCTGCTACGCGCGTGTGGCGCGGTCGCCTCGACGCATCGGTCGATATTGGTCCGGGATGCCGGGACGAAATCCGATTTATAGGAGAAAGCCAGGAATGCCCGCTAGACGCACACACAAAGTCGGCAACCATATCGTCGAGATCAATCAGCCAGGCCTCACCAGCGCCGGCAGAATCCCGACCTACGCACTCTGCTCGGCCGAGCGCTGGGGGATGCGCTTTTCTGATCTGGACCCGGAACGCAAAGGGCAGCTTATGTTTCCGGTTGCCAGGGATTACGCGTTTGCGGTGGAGTTGCTGTTCGAGAAGATCCAGTGGGGGAATACTTTCTTTGGTAAGGGGGTGCCGGAGAAGGTGCTCAGGTGGCCGGTTGACGATGATGGACAAAAATATCTACTCAGTCTGATAAAGCCGCTTATCGTCAAGGCAATGACGGATCAATCGCAAGACGGCGGTATTCCCGCTCAGGCCGTTCCCTCGCAGATAAAACTCGATGTGTCGCCGGGTTCGGCACCCGAGCAGGGCTTTTTTGATTCCGCGAACTGGAGCCTGCTCCTGCATCTCAATGATCTCAAAGACCTCATTCTTATAAGCCGGTTAGCGGACGAGGATGCGGGTCAACGCTATCTGCGCTTCAGAACGCTCAAGGCATTTGTCGATACGATTTACCACGAGTCGCGACATTGCCAGCAATGGTTCTGGAGCTACGCGATAGCGCAGCAACATCCAGACAATTTTCCTGATACACGGATCGATCAGTGGCCGGGTGCTGTAGTCGCTGCGAGTGCTCCAGGGCGCACGGCAGTGGCTCTAGCCAGGGTGGTATCAATACCTGACGATCCCTTGATGCTGGCGAGTATCAAACGTATAGCCATCGCGCAGTATGTCTGGGTACTCAATCTCTGGCGTACTGGCAGGGTTAGGCCACCAGGCTATCTGTCCAGCACGCAGTCACTGGAAAGTGAATTCGAAAAGGTCAGGGAACTGGCAGTCGATCTTCTACAGAAATCAGGTTACGGCGGCACTCCGATCATGATCGACAGCATGGTGGCCG
>NZ_JAAGPS010000034.1:0-55230 GCF_017105025.1 Paraburkholderia sp. Ac-20336
TGGCTGCGCGGCGTCCTTGCCGTGGCTTGCGGCGGCGCTCGCAGCGGACCACGGCAGTGGCAGATCGGCCGCGCTCAGCTCGCCTTCGGCCGCGTGATAGCGCACCGACGGCAGCAGCGGACGCGCCGCAACTTCGCCGGGACTCACGAGCTGCTCGATCCCGAACACGCGAATCTCGTGCGATCCGGTTTCCGCGTAGGCGAGCACCGTGTTGCTGGTGCCGAGATCGATGCCGACGCTGTATCGCTTCATCTGCGCAGCCTTCTTACCCGCTCGCTCACGCCTGCGCGCCGCCGCGCACGTCGAACTCGACCTTCCAGCGCTCCTCGGAGCCGCGCGGGATCGCTTCGAGTTCGAGCGTGCCGGCCTCGGTCACGCGCGCGTGCAGCTTCACCGGCACGACCTCGCCCGTCGCGCGGCCGGCTGCCGGCAGGGTCGCCTGGATTTCATCGAGTTCCTGCAACTCCTCGGGGCCCCAGTATTCGAGCAAGGTGCCGACCTGATCCTGACGACGCACCGACGAACCGAAGAAGCGGAAATGCACGGGTTCGCCGACCACGAGGCCGAACTCCTGCGCGAGCAGTTCCGCCTCGGTGCCTTCTTCCATGCCGAACGGCGCGACGCACAGCGCCTGCACCGGCGGTTCGAGGCCGGGAACGGCCGGCATCGCCGATTCGATCGCGATGTAGTAGGCGCGCGCGGTGCCGCCGCGAATCCGCACGCCGCGGCCGCGCCGCACGTAGCCGTAGTAGGCCGCGCCGCGCGCGACCGCGAGGTCGAGGTCCGCGCCTTCGAGCAGACGCGCGCTTGCCGCGCCTTCGGCCGCGAGCCAGCCGTTCAGCGTGCCCATCAGGCGCTCGACCAGCAGCGCCGACTTGAACACGCCGCCGTTGAACAGCACCGCGGTCGGATGCAGGAAGCTCGCATTTTGCGCGGCCGCGTTGGCCGCGTCATTGGCGGCCACACCGCCGAACCCTGCGAGTTCGGCCAGCGCACCGACCTGCCTGCCGAGGAACGCCGCCAGATGCCGCGTGATGCCGGCGTCCTGCGCATACGGCAAACCAAGCTGCGTCAGACCGACGCGCGCGCGGTTCACCGGACGCGCCGCGCTATCGACTTGCGGGAAGAAGCCTTCGAGGATCGTCTGCGTCAGTTCGGTGCGCGTCAGTTCGGTGCGGATCGAGCCGCCGATCAGCTTCGAGCCGCGGCTCGGCACGACGAGCGGCACGGTGTCGGTGGCGGGGTCGCTGAGCAGCGTTTCCTTCGCCGAACGGCACGCGTAGGTGAGGGCGCGCAACTGCCACGCGTCGGCCTGGGTGCCCTGCGCGGCGAGCTTGCGTGCGACCACGTGCGCGAGCGCGAGGTCCATGTTGTCGCCGCCGAGCAGGATGTGATCGCCGACTGCGACGCGATGCAGTTCGAGATTGCCGTCGCGCTCGATCACCGCGATCAGCGAGAGGTCGGTCGTGCCGCCGCCGACGTCGACGACGAGGATGATGTCGCCGACCCGCACCTGCTTGCGCCACTGGCCGCCGCTTTTCTCGATCCAGCTATAGAGCGCCGCCTGCGGTTCCTCGAGCAGCGTCATGCGCGTGAAGCCGGCGGCCTGGGCCGCTTCGGCGGTCAGCTCGCGCGCGGCCGGGTCGAACGAGGCGGGAATCGTTACCGTGACGTCCTGGTCGGCGAACGGCGCGTCCGGGTGCGTGTGGTCCCACGCCTCGCGCAGGTGCGTCAGATAGCGCACCGAGCTTTCCAGCGGCGAGACGCGCGCGACTTCGGGCGGCGCATCGTTCGGCAGAATCCCCGCACGCCGGTCGACGCCTGGATGGCACAGCCAGCTTTTCGCGCTCGACACGAGCCGGATCGGCGTGCCGGCGCCGCGGCTGCGCGCGAACTCGCCGACCGCGAATTCGCGCTGGCCGGTCCACGGCAGGTAGAGGTCGCCCGAAGCCAGTTCGTCGGGGTGCGGCAGATAAAGGAACGAGGGCAGCAGCGGCAGATTGTCGATCGCGCCGGGGCCCGTGAGCTGCGCGATCGGCAGTACGTCCTGGGTGGTTTTCTCGCCGTCGCTCGCGTGTGTGTCCACGTAGGACAGCGCGCAGTGCGTGGTGCCGAGGTCGATGCCGATCGAATAGCGGGCGTCGCTCATAGCTCCACCTCGGCCGGGGCGATGACCTTCGCGTTATGGCCGTCCGCGAGCTTCGGCAGACGCACCTCGTCGACGCGCCAGCCGCGATGGCTGATGCTGCCGTTAAACGGCGCGCTGCCGACGACGTTGCCGGTCAGCCGCACCGAACTCGCATCGAAGCCCGCGGGCAGCGTGACGCGGCTGCCCTCGGCTTCGTCGCGCACCGGGCGGATCGTGAAGTGCTCGCGCAGCGTCGCGCGGCAGCCTTCGTGGACGAGGCGCGCGGCCGCGCCAATGTCGGCGTCGCTATAGCCCTTGATGTCTTCCTCGACGAAGTCGATGAAACGCGCATCGCGTTGCAGCAGACCGAGCAGTTGCAGGGCGGCGTCGGGCGTCGCTTCTTTCAGCACCGGGGCCGGTTGCGGCTTCGGCTGCGGAGCAGGCGCCGGCGTCGGTGTCGGCGTTGCAGCAGGGGCCGGCGTGGGCGCAGACGCCGCACCGACCGGTTCGCCGTTGCGCAGGCGCAGCACGTCGGCCGCGAAGCCGCCATTGCCGAGGATGCTGAAAAACGTGCCGACGGCCAGTGAAATCCGGCCGAGGAAGGATGGGTTCGAATTGCTCATAAATGCTCCTGATGGGCTCTGTCAAAGGACGAGCCGTCCTCGCCGCGCCACGGGCGTCAGAGGCCGCGAAGCCTTGACGGGCCGGGCAGGGCCGTGATGATGCGGATTCGCGCGCCGCAGGAAAAACGCCGTCCGGCCGCCGGGCAGGCCAGCGCCGCAAGGCAGTTCGCGGCACCCCGCGGGGCAATTCGCAATACGCCGACGCGGCGCATACGGCGCGCGCAAAACCCGTATTTTGCCTTGCGGCGCGCCCGACGCGGGCAAAGCCGGCAATTCTAGCGGGCAATGGGGCGGGATTGGCGCCAAGCCGGAGGAAGAACGGGCAAATGCGGGGAAAGCGGGAGGGCTGCTCAAGCAGCGGGTTGATCAATTGCCGTCTTTCGATTTCGCCGCATCCCAGTTCATGCGATGACGTTTGACGGTTTCCGTATGCCGTGCATCGTCCTCGGTATGCAGATAAAGGCTGGTCGTATTCAGCGAGACATGGCCGAGATTGTCGCGGATCGTGCGCAGATCGACGCCGCCATCGGCCTGATGCGAACCGGCTGTGTGGCGCAGCCAGTGCGCCGACGCGCGTTCGAGCTCATCGGCGCGATCGGCGAATTCCGGGCCGCGCGCGCGCAGCCACGTCGCCGCGCCGGCAAAGATGCCCTTGATCGCATCGTGCACCGCCGAGCGCGACAGGCAGCGGCTTCGGCCCTTGAACGGCAGCACGAGCGGCGTTTGCTCGGCGCGCGTGGGCAAGGCGGCGAGGCCGTTGAGCGTGCGGTAATTGCGCAGCTCCTGGATCAGTTCCGCCGACACCGGCACGATCCGCTCCTTGTCGCCCTTGCCGAGCGTTTCGAGCCACCACTGATCCTGACCGTCGGCGCCAAGCCGTCTGAAGAACTGGCCCATCTGGCCGCCCGCGACTTCCGAAATCCGCATGCCTTGCAGATAGAACAGCGTGGTCAACCAGCGGCAGCGCGCGTAGTAGGCGCGTTGCGCGTCGGTGTCCTGCGGCAGTTGCTCGACGAACAGCTTCACCTCGTCCCATAGCGACGTCGACAGATAGCGCGTGACGCGCGGCGCCGAGCGCTTCGCGCGTTGCCGCAGCAGCGCCATCGGATTGCCGCGCAGATAGCCGGCGTTGACGAGCCACGTGAACATCGCGTTGAGGATGATCAGCGCCTGGCGCTGGCTGGCCGGCGACAGCGGGCCGTTGAACGGCCGCCAGCGTTCGTCGCTGCGGGCGAACTTGCCGCCGCTCGCCGACACCCAGCGCGCGGCGGGCTGCGGATCGGCGATGAACGCCTTGAATAGCAGCAGATCTTCGTGCGTCAGCGACGACAGCGGCTTGCCGAGCTGCACGACGGCCCACAGCAGCAGACGTTCGGCTTCCTTGCGGTAGTTGTCGAAGGTGGTCTTGGTGTCTGCGTAATTGGAGAGCCACGCGCGCACGGCGTCGAGATCGTTGCGCGCCGACAGTTGCGAGTTTTCGCTCGCGCCGCGATTGGTGCCGTCGCGGCCATCGAGCAGTTCCGGCACGACGAGCGATTCGACGGGCTGAACGGTGACGAGGTCGGCGCTGGATGCGGCTGTCGGCAAGGCTTTGGACACGATTCGGAGAGTTCCTGGGGACGAACGCCGGTTGCGTAATTGCGCTTATTTTAATGAGCCGCCAGGGCCGCGGATACCCGCTCGCGCAATGTCGGCAAAACATCGGCGTCAAACCACGGATTGCGCTTGAACCAGGCGATGTTGCGCGGCGAGGGATGCGGCAGCGGTATGATCGCCGGTCCGAATTCGGTCCAGCGGACGAGCGTATCGGTCATGCTGGGTCCATAGGCGGCGCCGAGACCGAAGCGCTGGGCGTACTGTCCGATCAGCAGCGTGAGCCGCACGGCGCTCAGGTGGCCGAGCAGCTCGCGATGCCAGCGCTCGGCGCACGCGGGCAGCGGCGGCAGATCGCCGCTCGGGCCACGCCCCGGAAAACAGAAACTCATCGGCACGATGGCGAATTTCGACGCGTCGTAAAAGGTGCTGTCGTCGACGCCGAGCCACGTGCGCAGGCGCTTGCCGCTCGCATCGCTCCACGGAACGCCGGACGCATGCACACGCGCGCCCGGCGCCTGGCCGACGATCAGAATGCGCGCCTGCTCGGAGGCAGCCAGCACCGGTCGCGGTGCATGCGGCAGCGTCGGCGCGCACAGGGTGCAGGAGCGGATGTCGCGGAGCAGGATTTCGAGCGTTGTGGGTTTCTTGACAGCCATTCTGTGGGGCAAGGTGACGGATGGGCCGGGGTGCCCTGGAACGGCTCAGCCCGGTGACTAAGCCGGATAGATCAACGTGCCGTCGGCTTGCGGTTGCGCGCCCGGCGTCATCGTGGCGGCGCTCGTGTGATGCGCGTCCATGATGTGCAGCACGGTTTCGCGGCGAGCCAGCAGATAGTCCGTGATGATACGCCGGTGGCCGCGCCACAGGACGGGACCAGACGGGTTGCGCTCAGGATAGCGCTGGTTGTCCGCGAACAAAGATCGTTAAATATTTGATGCGTCCCTCGCTGCGGTTTCTGTAAGTGCGGAAAGCGACGACCCATCAGACCGTGGGCCAGCAACTGCACCGACGGTCCTTGAAGACGGTAGCCCCGGCCGTTGGCCCAAAGGTAACCCCGGCCGGGGACTTGACGGCAGGCCCATCCGCGGACCCGACGGTAACCCCGGCCGGGGACCTGACGGCAGGCCCATTCGCGGACCCGAAGGCAATCCCGGCCGAGGACCCGACGGCAAGCCCATCCGGGGACCTGTCGGCAGCCCAATCGGACGCGAGGCCAACCGCGAGCCGTCTGCTTGCGATAATGACGCGAACGACGCGCCCGCACGAGTCAAAGTCTCTAACTGGTCGCGAATCAGAGCGACATTGCCCTTGTTGGTCGCGGACGCGATCGGCAGATCGAACTGCCGTCCGACCCCGACCGCCTGAATGTCACCCAGCAACTCAGGCCTCGCTGCCTGCTGTTGCTTTCCAAGGTTCCTTCGAGCATTGGAAATGAATCGATCGTTCATGGACGACATCGGCTCAAAATTGCCGGTACTCTCACGTTCGATGTCCTCAGCCGACATATCCATGGCTTTATCGAAAAGCTCCTTCGCCTCTGGACTTTTGCCAAGGCGATGCGCCATCTCATCGATTGCGGCAGACACGCGCGGATCATTTGCGGCGGTATGCTGCTGATCGGCTTCGGCCGCGTTTGCGAAGCGGGCGTTCTCCCGCAAGACGGGTGGCCCGTCCAGCCAGCTATCCAGAATGGGATCATGGGGGCGGGCAATGCCATCGTCGTGACGGCTTTCCGCCCAGACATGGTCGAATGGCACGTCCGCCGTGATGACATGCGTGCGCTTTGCCGTTTGTACTTCGCTGTAGCTGGCCGTCACTGCGGCAAACTCGTCGCAGTTGCCACTTTTTCCATACAACGCCGTTGCTGCCGCCACCACATGATTCAGCAAGTCGCTCCTTTCCTCTGCGCTCATGTCCCGCAAGACTTCGCTGAGCATCTGGCGCGGCCAGCAACGGACGAGCGCCGCCGTTTCTTCGCCTGGATTGCACAGCGAGTGACTCAACGCCTTTGCTAACGCACGCGTCGCGTTCGTACGCCGTAGCGCATCCATGTTGCCAGGGCTCCCGGTTCGCGCGATATTGCCCGCTCCGGCTGACAATGCGCGACGCGCCTTGTCCATCGCGTCATTCGCCTTGCGAAGCTGGGTAGTTGACTCGGGATCGAGCGCCTCGCCGACAAGGGTTCTGGCTGCCGCATAGGCGGCCAAAGGCGCCTCGGCGGATGTCAGCAGTTTCTTTGGCCGGGGGCTCAAGCCATTGAGTGCGGGATGACTCCGGGGACTTGCCGAGCTTCCTATCGCACTTGACTCAGGCTTGGCCGTCTCGGAAGACGCCTCGTCAGCAAGGTGTGACGCCGATACGGACCGGTTGCGGAGTCCGTCGATTGTTGGGCTCATGACTCTTTCTTTAGATGCGAATACATCTCGGATGACCGACTGGACAGTTTCTCGCGTTGAATATCTTTTGGTGCTCCAAAGACGAATATCCGTGCAATGCGGCGAAGCAGGAAAGTCCGGTGCGGTCGTTTTACTGTTGGCGGCTACCACGTCACACGGATCGCAATCCCGTTCTGTACGTCGCCGCGCCCAGGGATGAGCGAACCGCCGTCGATGCTTTCCCATAAATTTAAACACGACATTATAGGAATAATGTCGTGTTTAAGAGGTGAAAGTGTAGTATTTTTATCGTATAACGTTGTATTATCAATTTATCGTTCATTCCGTAGCCTCAAACACGCCATGACGCTCGAATCCGACATCGAAGCCGCCCGCGAACGCGCATCCGACACTCAGATGCTATACCGCGAGGTCTGCGCGCTGCTGTTTTTCCGCTACGGCGAAACGCCGACCGCGAACCGGCTTTATCAACTGGTGCGCAAAGGCAGCATGAGCGCGCCGGCCAAGGCCTTGCGCGATTTCTGGGGCGAGGTTCGCGACAAGACTCGCGTCGACGTTGGACGCCCGGACCTGCCGCCCGAGGTCGCGGCGGCGGCCGGCGATCTGGCGGCCCAGCTTTGGCGGCTATCCAACGACGTCGCAAGCGCAGCGCTGGACGTGTTCAGACAGGACGCGCAGAGCGAAATCGCGGCGGCACGCGACGAGGCACGGGAACGGGAAACGCAGCGGCTCGACGCGCGCCAGCAGGCGGAACAGGCGGCGCACGACGCCGCCGCGCTGCGTGCGCAGATCGGCGGGCTCGAAGCGCGCATCGTCGAGCTGCAAACCGCCAACGCGATGCTGACGGCGCAACTTGCCGCGTCGAAGCAGGAAACTGCGGCAGGTATCGCCGCGCTGGCCGACGCCCGCCGCGATTTCGCCGACGAACTGGCCAAGCTGCGCCGCGCACACGAACAGAACGAACAACGGCTCGCGGCCGCCGAAAAGCGCGCGTTGCTCGAAATCGAGAGCGAACGGGCCGTGGCGCAGCGGCTGCGCAAGGAGCTTCAGGCCAGCCATGAGCGGGCGGCGACGTTAGAGGCCGAATCGCGCGCGCAGCGTGACGGCTTACGTGACGAACTCGCGGCGACGAAGGCCGAGCTGGCCACATCGAACGCACGGCATGCGCTGAGCGGCGCGCAACTCGCGGAAAAGGACGCACTGCTGGCCGAACGCGCTGCCACGGCCGATCTCTTGCGGCAGCGCATCGAGACGATGTCGCGGAAGCTGGACGCAGCGCGGACGCCGAAAACGTCCACACACCCTACCCGTCGTTCGCGTGAAAAAAACGCCTCGCAGGGGCGAACGACGACAGACTTTGCAGGCGCGTCATTCGTCAAACGGGGAACGAGTACCAGGAAGTGAGCACAGTGGCAGCAAGGCGAATCGTGGACCTGAAATCCCGGCGCGCCTCACATGACTCATATGATTAAAGAGAATGCGAGCGCATCCGCAAAACGGCTCGCGATTTTCGTCGGGGGATTCAAACGACACGGGAATCGAACCTGTAGGGGCGCTGACTATATCGCCAGCCTCGTCGATACACCTGCACCGGCGTGCGCTTGCGCCTCAGCGCAGGCATTGTCGTCAGAACTTCGGATGGCACTCGAAATTGACCGACGATCCATGCTCGGTCATCACGCTCACGCCGCTCACGGTTTCCGCCATTACGCTGCTTTGCATACCGCGGCGCTCGCAATAGTCGCGCGCTTCGTTCATCGCGAGTTCATGCGCGCGGGCCCATGCCATGCGTCCACCGGTTGCGCTTGCCGCGACCGTGTAAGTGCCGGGTTTATCGGTCGCGACGACGTCGGTACTCGATGCACATCCAGCGAGACTCGCGCATGCGAGCACCGCCGCGGCGAAACCACGCATGCGGGCCGCGAGCGGCGCCCTCTTCTCTGCCGGCTCAGGCTTTCGCGCGCACGAGCCGGGAATACCGTTCGAATTCAGATCACACATTGTGCAGCACCTGCATTTTTTGACCGATTGCCCGGCCTGATTTAGCAAGCCTCGATTATCGGCAATCGATCGCGCGAGATCAGCCGCTCGCGCCGAAAACACTGTTGCGTGTCTTTTAACAATGCAGGTGCCGTGCCACTCAGAAGTTGGCGGCCCCTTGTCCTTGTCCGCCCTGACCTGCCGCATCGGGCGGCACGACGTCGTCGGGCGTGGGCGTCGGCGCGATGGCCGCTGCGCCGCCGCCATGCGTTTCGCCGTCGACGGCATTGCCGGTGGCCGGCGCGGGAGCGGTTCCCGGCGTCGGCAACAACGGCGGCAATTCGCGCGGTTCGGCCAGCGCCGCCGAAGCGCCGGCCGCCGCAGACCCCGGTTGAGCCGGAACAACCGGAATAACCTGAGTAAGCGGAGTAGGCGAACTAACGGACGCCTCCCCGGACGTCCCCGCCGACGCCACCGGCGCCCTGCGCGCCGGCGCATGCACAACCACCTGCTTCTGTGGCGTGCGCGCGAACAGATGCTCGATCCAGTCGCGCAACCGCTCCGCGCGCTCGGCGAACCAGCCGGGCGGCTGCTCGGTATCGAACTTCACGCGCGGATCGACGAGCCGCGAGCGCTGCGCGCGCTGGAAGAAATCGCCGACGATCGGCAGCGCGCTATGCGCCCCTTGCCCCCAGTAATCGCTGCGCAGCGTCACGCGGCTGTCGTTGAAGCCGACCCACGCGCCCGCCACCAGTTGCGGCTGGATCAGGATGAACCAGCCGTCCGCGTTGCCCTGGGTCGTGCCGGTCTTGCCCGCGACGTCGCCGCGCACGCCGAAGCGCGTGCGGATGCTCGCGCCGGTGCCGCGGCTGACCACGTCGCGCATTACGTCGACGAGCGTACGCGCGGTATCGGCGGGCAGCTCGCGTTTCGGCGCGGCCGGTGCGAATTCGGCCAGCACGTTGCCGTTGCGGTCCTCGATGCGGGTGACCATCAGCGGCTCGACGTAATTGCCGAGGTTCGCGATCGTGCCGTACGCCGAGACCATCTCCTTCAGCGTGACGGGGCTCGTGCCGAGCGCGAGCGACGGCACCGGATCGAGCTCGCTGTCGCGCACGCCCATCGCGCGCGCAAGCCTCGCGACCTTGTGCGGTCCGACCGATTCCATCACCTGCGCGGTGATGCGGTTGCGCGAATACGCGAGCGCGTCGCGCAGGCTGATCATGCGGCCGCTCGGTTCGTCCTCGTCGTTCGGCTTCCAGACTTCGCCGCCTGCCAACTGGATTTCGACGGGGTTGTCGGGCAGCTTGTCGTCGGGCTTCGCACCCGCCTCGAACGCCGCCGCGTAGACGAACGGCTTGAAGGTCGAGCCCGGCTGACGGCGTGCCTGCTGCACGTGATCGAACGGGTCCTCGCTGAAGTCGCGGCTACCGACCCACGCCTTGATTTCGCCGGTGCGCGGATCCATCGCGAGGAAGTCGGCCTGCACGCGCGTCTTCGTCTCGCAGACGTTCTGCACGAGCGGGCGGTCGGCGAGCAGATGCTTCAGGGCATCGTCGTCGGACAGGCCCGTGTCTCTGGCGGCGCGAAAGTCGGGCGTTTCGCGCAGAAACGTGCGCAGCAGATCCTTGTCCGCCGAGCAGCCCGTGCGCGTGCCCCATGCCGAGTTCGCGATGCCCTGCAACTGGTTGCCTTGCAGTTTGACGGCCTGCGTCGCCATCGTCTGCAAACGCGAATCGAGCGTCGTGCGCACGACGAGTCCATCGGAATAGATGTTGTAGTCGTTGCGATCGGCCCATGCGACGAGCCACTTGCGCAACTGCTGCGTGAAATGCGGCGCGGGTCCGGGCGGCTCGATCTGGCGCTCGAAATCGAGGCGCAGCGGCTTGCGGCTCAGGATGTCGTACTGCGCGGGCGTCAGCTTGCCGTACTTGACCATCTGCCCGAGCACCGTGTTGCGCCGTTGCAGCGCGCGCTCGGGATTGAGCACCGGGTTGTAGTAGCTGTTGCCCTTCAGCATGCCGGTGAGCGTCGCGCTTTCGAGCACGTTCAGATCGGCCGCCGACTTGTCGAAATAGGTGCGCGCGGCCATCTCGATGCCGTACGCGTTGTAGAGAAACGGCACCGTGTTCAGATAGGTCTCGAGAATCTCGGGCTTCGTATAGAGCATCTCGATCTTGACCGCCGTGATCGCTTCCTTGAGCTTGCGCGTGAGCGTCGGCGCGCGGCCGATTTCGTCGGGATAGAGATTGCGCGCGAGCTGCTGCGTGATCGTCGAGCCGCCCTGGCGCTCGCCCGAAAACGTGTGCAGCGCGGCCGACGCGGTGCGCCGCCAGTCGAGGCCGAAATGCTCGTAGAAGCGGTGGTCCTCGGTCGCGATCAGCGCGTTCACGACGGTCGGCGAGATGTCCTTCAGGCTGACCCACTCGCGGTTCGACGGCTTGAATTCGGCGAGCAGCTTGCCGTCCGCGGAGAGAATCTGCGCGGGCTGCTCGATCTTCGCCTTGCGGATGTCGCCGATGCTCGGCGTGAACGGAATCAGCAGCAGCACATACAGCACGAACAGCACCGGCAGCGCGGCGAAGCCCCAGGCGACGGTACGGCGGGTCGGATGGCGCAGATGCCACCAGCCCTGTGCGATCAGCGGGTTCGCGAGGGTCAACCCTCGGTCGAGGGCGGCCAGAAATGAGGAGATGAGGCGCTTCACGCTTGCTGTCGTCCGCGGGGAAAGGCGCAATCGTACCAAGATGTGGGGTGGGCGCCGATTTTTGATGCTCGAATGCTCAGTGCCGCTTCAATAGCCTGTTATGTGGGCCGCGCACGGCGGCAATTCTTCCATCCATGCGTTTCGCGCGTGCTCACCGTCTTCCATGTCAGGGATCGCTGTATCGGGACTTCGAGAAATGTCGTCGAGCCGACGTGTCCGACGCACGCCAGCCCGAGCGTCGACGACGAGTGGGCGGCGCAACTGGCGAGCCGGCTGCGTGCGGACCGTCATCGCCCGAAGCGAGACCGGCGCACCGCACGGTTCATGTTCGAGGCCATCCGCGATCAAGGCGATCCGAACCGGCCACGGGCGCGTTTTATCTATTCTTACTTGCGCGCCGACAGGTCGTCGACAGCCAGGCTATCGCTGGTAATCTTTCGGCGGTGGGCAATCATCTCCGTATAAGCGTAGTCTTGCGCATCGTTCAACGCGGCCATTGTTTCGCCATCATGGCTGAAAGCGTTAAAGAAGTGGCGATAATCAGCGACGTAGTTTGCCGGATTAACGGGCTGGTCGATAAAACCCAGGTTGATCCCGCGTGCCTTGAGCTGATTGAGTGGCCACATGACCTCGGAAAGAGAATGACCTCCGTCATTGAGTAGCGACATGGCTGTACCCAGAATCACATGTTCGGGGTCGAGCTGACCCGGCAATTGCTTGTTCACTGACAGCATCAGTTTCGCGACAAGCAGGGCCGACCCCGAAACCCCGCTCGCCATTGGCAAATCATGCTCGAGCGAAATGGAGTTTGTTCTCGTCGGATTGGTGAGGTTCAATCTGTAGTGATTGGAAGGCTTCGATGTGGTCGAATCTTTCATCGGGTCGTGTCTTAGCGGGGGCATATGAATCGGCTGAATTCCACGCCCGGCCACGTTCGTCTTCTCAACACTAGCAATGTTTCGGTCACGTTCCGCTGTGAGCTCCTCAACTGCTCCCAAGGTTTCTTGCGGCTCCCACATCCAGGCCAATGGATCCTGGAACGCACGCAGGCCTTCAACAATAGGTGCATCCATCAGATAAATGGGTCCAATATCTGCGCCGGTCCTGATTTTCTGATTGAGATAGGCGAGCAGCTTGTTCCCCGCATTAGCCGAGCCCGGCTCGACAAACTTCTTGAGGGCCGGGTTCGAATGTAGCTGGAGTTGAGGGTTGTATCCGATCGAGCTGTGCTGAATAAAACCTGCAATCGCATCGAAATCAGCGGGCCGCCTGGCCGCTACATCTGTCAGTATCCAGCGCAGAGAAGCTCTGAAACTATCGGCGGCTCGAATGGCTTTAGGCGGTGTCCCTTTTTCTGTCAAATGAAGGATTAGCGCTGTTTCCCATGTTTTCCTCATTTGACTGCCATATGCCCGAGCGTTCATTCCCGTGTCGCCATCCATGGCGCCGGTCCACCGAATCCGCTCGGCAGCGGTAGATTTCATGGCGACGGCACGAGATAATTCTGTAGACAGCTTACCGCATAGCCCGGAAAGCTCGCCCAGTCCATTTCTATTGCAGTAAGCGATCATTCTGTAGAAGTAATTCGCAGTCTGCTCATCGCCGAGCCCATGTGACAGCCATTGTTCCCGAGCCTGGTTCTTCATGATTTCAATGACAGGCGTACTTCTTTTATTCGCCTTCGAAAGCGCGGTGTCGAGGGCGTCCATCCATTCCGCCAGACAATCGCCCAAGGGGCGTGGTGCTTCATCCGTGCGTCGTTGCGCCGCCGGAATTTTTGAAGCCATCGTTTTATAAATCTCTTCGGACATTTTCGGCAAAATGCCACGCAGTTTTTTGGCCGTAAGCGGTCTTGTCCCTGACAGAGTCCGAAGTGTGTTCTTGAGGAGCTTATTCTGGGTTGGGCGGTTCTCTTTTACGATCCTTCGATCAGCGCCTACCTGGCTGAGCGTTCTGCCGCGTCCCGGACGGTTCTCGATAATTTCCCAGCCTTTTTCACTGCGTGTACTGACTCCCCCTCCATCCGGCTGAATGGATTCCGACAGGATCTGCTCGAGGCACGTTCTCGCCCTGTCCCGGTCGGTATCCGTCTCGTTATCGTACTCCCGTCCCCACTTCAAGCTAATCTCGTCGCCCTTTTTTACGGCGATCAAAACTGATTGCTCCGGCACGTCCTCTTTCATGAGAAAGGACAGAACATGAGAAAGGTGTGCGCCACCTCGCACGATAAGGCCGTCTTTCGTGCTTTCGACCGGCGCTTTGCCTTTATTCGGCAAGATACTTCCGATTGCCGCGGACGCCTGTTTCGCCGACTTGACCACCGTACTGACGGCTTCCGAGAAGCTGTTCGAACGGTCACGCAGTGGCGGCCTCTTGACGAGTTTCGCCGGACCTTTATTCCCAGCCATCTCTGCCTCAGTCGGTATGACCGGCATAGCGGGGAATGGAAGATGGGGATGAGCGATATGGGTCTGCAGCGTGACTGGGATAACGGGCTGATGCGCCGTCCCCGGAATCAGCGGAAACGGGCCTGCCGGCAAGGACGGCCGCCGCTGCCTTGTCTGCGCAACGGGGAATGGAACACGGGGATGAGCGATATTGGCCGGCGGCAGGACGGGTATAACGGGCTGATGCACCATCACCGGAAACGGACCTGCCGGCGCCAGGGACGGCCGCCGCTGTCTTGTCTGCGGCATGTTCTGGAAGAGCTCGTTTGGAGCCGGACCTCGCCAGACCGGTTGCTGTGGGACGACGGGGTGACCGGGATCCTGGGCCCATTGAGGATGATCGGTAACTCGCGGCATTTGCGGCATTTGCGGCGGAATGCGGGAGCGCATGGAAATCTCCGAAAAAGGTGCACGGATTCGGCAAACCGAACATAAAGGATGGTGTCTGTAGTGTCGCGCTCGACTATGCGTGACATATCCGGATACCGAAGATTGGTTGCGGAATGCGAATCACGCTTCGAAACGGCATAGGCCTTTGGCCTGATGGTTCGCACGTCCGCACGTACGGACGGTTCGGTTGAGGCTGCCCGGCGCTGCGCGGAGTGGCAACACGCGCTGCACCGGCGCCGACCCGCCCCCGCGCGAATGCCCGGCCACGGCGGCGGCGCCACTATAATGTCGGCAATTCCGACAAGAGGTGCTTCATGATCATCAAACCGCGTGTGCGTGGCTTCATCTGTGTATCGACCCATCCGACCGGCTGCGAAGCCAACGTCAAGGAGCAGATCGAGTATGTGAAGGCACGCGGCCCCATCGCCAACGGCCCGAAGAAGGTGCTCGTGATCGGCGCGTCGACGGGCTATGGTCTCGCCGCCCGCATCAGCGCCGCGTTCGGCTCGGGCGCGGCGACGCTCGGCGTGTTCTTCGAGCGCGCCGGCAGCGAAACCAAGTCGGGTACGGCCGGCTGGTACAACACCGCGGCGTTCGAGAAGTTCGCCACGGCCGAAGGCCTGTACGCGACCAGCATCAACGGCGATGCGTTCTCCGACGCGGTGAAGGCGCGCACGATCGAAGCCATCGAGCGCGATCTCGGCCAGGTCGATCTCGTCGTCTATAGCCTCGCCGCGCCGAAGCGCCAGCATCCGAAGACGGGCGAGGTATTCAGCTCGGTGCTCAAGCCGATCGGCAAGGCAGTGAACCTGCGCGGCATCGACACCGACAAGGAAGTCATCAAGGAAACCATGCTCGAACCGGCCACGCCGGAAGAAATCGCGCACACAGTCGCGGTGATGGGCGGAGAAGACTGGCAGATGTGGATGGACGCGCTGGCCGAAGCCGGCGTGCTCGCCGACGGCGCGAAAACCACCGCGTTCACCTACCTCGGCGAGAAGATCACGCACGACATCTACTGGAACGGCTCGATCGGCGCGGCCAAGAAGGACCTCGACCAGAAGGTGCTCGGCATTCGCGAAAAGCTCGCGGCCAAGGGCGGCGATGCACGCGTCGCGGTGCTGAAGGCGGTCGTCACGCAGGCCAGCTCGGCGATCCCGATGATGCCGCTCTATCTGTCGCTGCTGTTCAAGGTCATGAAGGAAAAAGGCACGCACGAGGGCTGCATCGAGCAGGTCTACGGCCTCTACAAGGACAGCCTCTACGGCAGCCAGCCGCATCTCGACGACGAAGGCCGTCTGCGTGCCGACTACAAGGAACTCGATCCGCAGGTGCAAGGCCGCGTGCAGGAACTGTGGAACCAGGTGACCAACGACAACCTCTACGAACTGACCGATTTCGCCGGCTACAAGAGCGATTTTCTGCGTCTGTTCGGCTTCGAGATGAAGGGCGTCGATTACGACGCGGACGTCAACCCGGACGTGCAGATTCCGAATCTCGTGCAGGTTTGATGGAGCGAGGGCGCGGAGTCGAGCTGTCGATTCCGCTCCCGGTGTTGCGTTCCGGTTGGTCTCGTCCCTACTGCGGTTCTTCGCCGCGCTCGCGGTGTGGCTGCATGCGGTGTGGCTGCATGACCCGCTCTGCCACCTCATGCAGTACATCGCGCGCAGCACACCTCATGCAGTACACCGTGCGCCGAAAACCCAAGCGTAAAAGCTTGCCAATCAAGGCGTGCCGTTGCGGCAATACGCGCGATAACCGTCCCGCCCGGCCAGCCGCGCCATATACGCGGCGAGCGCCGGAAAATCGTCATGCCGTATCGGCGTGTCGAGCCAGCGATTGGCCGACAACGCGATCGGCACATCCGCGAGCGAAAACGCCTGCCCCGCGATATACGCGCCCGTGCGTTCGAGCTGCTGCTCGACGATCCCCATATGCTTCGCCCAGTTCGCGCGTGACAGTTCGATCTGCCGCGGGTCCTGATGCTCGGGCGAGCGCCGCACGAGCGCCAGAAACGCGTAGCTCCACGAACGATTGAGCTCGCTCGCCTGCCAGTCGATCCATTGATCGCAACGCGCGCGCTCGCACGGATCGGCGGGATAAAGCCACGCGCCGCGATAACGGTTGGCGAGGTAGCGGATGATCGAATTCGACTCCCACAGCACGAAGTCGCCGTCGCACAGCACCGGCACCATCGCGTTCGGATTCAGCGCGCGAAATGCGTCGACCTCGGTCGAGCGAAAGCCCGAGCCCCAGTCTTCCTGTTCGAACGCAAGTCCGAGTTCCGCGCAGGTCCACAGCACCTTGCGCACGTTGATCGAGGTGGTCTTGCCGAGTATTCGCAGCATGGGTTGTTATGGGTGGAGCGAGGTTGAGCCGATGGATTCGGATTATCGTCCGTAATTTCGCGACCAGGGAAGAACGAAATCGTCAGGAGGCCGACTATCGCTGCCAGTCTTTTTCGCAACGATAGTCGACGAGCCGTATGTTCACATCGAGCACTGCATGAGTCTGCGTGCAGGGTCCGCGATCTTTTCCGATCGTCAGGCCGGAGTGGTGATGGACAGGCCGTTTGTCCCACTCCCCAACCCGACATCCGATCATGCCCGAAATCCGCACCTCCTCCTCCCGTTTCAGCGATTCCAGCGCAGCCGCCAGCGTGCTCTCATCCGGGCACGACAACGACGTTCAGGACGCGCGACGAACGACGACTCCGTCCGTCCAGCCCCGAGGATCGCAGGACGATCGTTTCTCGCACCTGCCTGCGCGCAGCACCAGCAGGAAGAACAGTGCGAGGTCGCAAGACCCGGCGCAGGACACGGCACAGAACTCGGGCGACGCGACGAACTCGGGCCCGAGTTCGAACCCGAGCCTGGCCACCGCCAACAGGCCGCGCGGGTCGTTGCCTCTGTCCGGCCGGGAACGCTCCTCGACGGAGGCCGCGACGCCGGCTGCCACCGGTGCGAGCGCCGGCACGGCGCCCGAGATCGAACTGCAGAATATGTCGACCGGTCAGCTCGCGCGCCTCGGCCATGAAGAAGCGCAAACGATGCTGAGCAACCTCGACGATCTGTCCAGGACATTGACGGATTCGCTGCGCGACATCGGCAAGATGCACGGCCGTGTGAGGGCGGCGTTGAACAAGGCGGATCGTGCCGTCCCGCACGACACCCAGATCCGGCATCTTGAAGAGGTCCAGCATTGGATATCCATGATGCAGTTGCAAAAACAGGGGCTGGACCACTTGCGCGACCACCTGACCCAGTCCCTGGGGTCCGGCAAGGCCGACACGGCGAAGAGTCGCAGCTGGACCGAATGGCTGAAGTCCACTCCGGTGCAGAAAGCGATCGCCGCCGCGGAAGTTGCCATCGCGATGGGGTTCAAGTTCGGTGCCTGGTACGGCGTGGAGGCCATCCTCCCGGGCAAGGCCAGCGCGTTCGAAACCACCGCCAAAACCGCCTTGCTGGTCACGCAGCGCATCCTGCTATCCCTGACCCTCGCCGGGGTCGGCGAGTACATCCCCGGTACCGATGGGCCGAGGCGCTGGGCCAAAGCCGGCGGAGATATCAAAACGATCCAGGGATTCGGCCAGGCCATCGATCAGCTCATTACACTCGCCGGGCAATTCGGAACCAATGCGGCGAGCGGACAGGCCGCCCCCTCGTTCGGGCAGATCGCCGGCTTCGGGCTGGTTGGGCTGGGCGGCGTGCTGCAGACGGGCGCGCTGAACAAGCCGGTCCTCGGCGCCATCGGCCATCTGCGCGGCGGCAGCGATAAGGCCGGACAGCCCATCGAATTCGTCAATACCGACGAGCTGAGAGCGGCCCAAAGCCAGCAGGCACCCGCCGGGGCTCTTCCGATCGAAGCATCCGACATCGACCTGGAAGACGGCCGCGGGCTCGTGACGCAAGGCGGGCGCGGTAATACCGATGTGAATACCCTGATTAATGACTTGTGGACGAGTCAGGTCCCGGCCATGCAGGCGCACATCGTCCGGGCCTTCGACTCCATGTCCGGCGTGCATCGGGCCCTCACCGCCCCGGCCGGATCGGCGCAGGACATCGCCGAGGCGGCGGCAATGGAAACCAGCCGGGCCATGTTGCAGTCCGTCTCGCCCCACGATCACGAGGCGCAGATGGAGAAATTCAAGCAGGACCTCGATTCGATCCGGAAGGCGGCGACTGACGTGAGCAACAGCCTGCCCAAGAACGACGGACTGCGGGCCCAGATCGAGACGGTGTTCCAGGATGCGACAAAGATGGCAGAGGCGGTGACCAAGGCGTCGAAGAACCTCACGACGCACGAGACTGCGTTCCTGCGCGGCATGACCAGCCTGGGCGCGACCGGCCTGCTGCTGAGCTTCATCGGGCCGCCCACCGGCAACCAGTGGCTGTCGAACGTCAACAACCGCGCCGCGATCGCGGGCCTGACGTCCTCTATCGGGCAGAACCTCGCCAACCTCGGCCAGTTCCTCGGCGGCGCGAAACCCGAGGACGGGCGTTTGATGCGTGTTCTGAAAATCGGCCTCGACAGCGAGAACGACAACCCGGTCCTCCAGTTCGCCAAGGACTGGGGACGCAACACCCGGTTCCTGCCCATCGAGTTCGTGCCGCTGACGATCTCGACGACACTCGCCGAAATGGGCAGCAAGCTGAAGGGCCAAATTCCCGAGGCTCCGCTGAAGGCCACCCCGTCGGTCACCACCGACCGGCTCATGATGGAAGCCCTGAGAATGGCGCTCAGCAACGCCTTCATGGTCTTCCGGCTCGGCCACAAGCTGGAGTGGCACCACTACGCGGCGATGGCCTCCACGTTCGCCGGCGCGGCGACGGCCTTGGGGACCGAGTTG
Source organism: Paraburkholderia sp. Ac-20336 (assembly GCF_017105025.1). Classification (NCBI taxonomy): domain Bacteria; kingdom Pseudomonadati; phylum Pseudomonadota; class Betaproteobacteria; order Burkholderiales; family Burkholderiaceae; genus Paraburkholderia; species Paraburkholderia sp. Ac-20336. The sequence continues at coordinate 19,117 of NZ_JAAGPS010000034.1, forward strand.
CGCGGGTAGTCAGGCCTCGTTGGGCCGCGGGGTTTCGGAAAAAGGACTTCGGAAAACGGCAAACAAGGCACACGAGGCCATTCCGGGCAGGCTATTTCGAGCGGCAAACGCGGGGCTCATCGGCCTTGCGAGCCGCGCATTCCCCGCTCCTACCCTGGCCCGCGGCCATGCTGCGCGCCAGGGTAGGTCAGGAATTGCCGCCCGGGAAGAGCGCGTGCTAATGTTTGATTAAAGCGTTTGATGAAAGCCGGGGATGGCGCAGCGCCGTCCTCACCGGGAAGCCATTTACCGCAGCGAGCGTCGCCATGAGTGATGTACGCCAACATCTGAGTCCCCGTGACCGCCTCGAGCTGTTGTGCTGGCTCACGTGCGGAAGCCTCGGCGCTTATTATCTGAACGAAGACTGGCCCGACGCGGCGTTTCACGTGCAGTCCGCGCACAAGTGGCTCGATCGCCGCGCACGCGAAGCCGACTGGCTTTCTATCGCGAAGCTGTCGGCCACCGCGGTCGAAATCGCGCGGCGCCACGCGCGCTTCGTCGAGGCCGACTGGGCGCGCGATGCGGTCGAAGAAATTCTCGATACCGACGAAATCGACCCGCAAGCCCGGCTGCTCAAACAGGTGCTGGCCGACTGCCAGAACGCGCTCGCGGACAAGCGGCTCGCAGACTAGCCTCCCCTGGAAGCGGAGCCCTCCCGGCAGGGCTCCCGGCATCGGTCCCGCGTCCCGCTCCCTCTTCCCGGTCACGGGTTTCAGTCCTGCGGTTTCAGCCCCGCAATCCAGTCCCTGGCCTCAATCCCCGCTTATCAGAGCCCCTCGGGTCGAAGTTCCCTCAAGAGGCCCCTTCATGCACGCTCACGCATGTTCACGCACGCTCACCACGCCCAGCGCACGCCGGCGTCGCCGCCGATCACGCGCTGATGCTCGCCACCGAGGTTGGTCAGATAGCTCGCGGTCACGAATACGCTGCCGCGCTTCGTCAGTTGCGCGACGACGCCCACGCCGACCTGCCCCATGGTCTGCCCCACCGGCGTGCCTAGCGTCGTCACGCCGCCGAAGGTGGTCTTGTCGTCGGCGCCGAACGAGCGCAGCACGTTCATGCGCAGATACGGCTTCCAGTTGACGCCGTTCGCGTCGAATGCCCATTGCAGGCGCGCGCCGAGGCGGCCGAGGAAGGTGTTGCCGTTATTCCAGTTCACGTCCGAGACGCCGTCGTTGAACCGGCTCAGCCCGAGCCATTGCCACACCAGCTGCGCCTGCGGCTCCAGCGTCACGCCTTGCGCCAGCGCGATCGGCAAGCCCGCTTCGAGCGAACCCGTAAACGCGTTGCCGTCGGTCGAGCCGCCGATGCCGTCGGTCGAATGGGTGCGTACCGTGAGCGCGCTGCCCATCGCGACCGCATCGGTGTACCAGCCGCCCGCGCCGATGTGCGTCCAGTAGGCGCCGAGGTTGTACGAATTGACCTGCAGCGAGCCGGCATCGTAGTCGTACTGCTCCAGCGCGAGGCCGTTCACGCTGCCCACCGCGCGCGCGAAGCCGAGGAAGAAGCCATAGTGATTGCGCGAGCCGTCCGCGCGGGTGTCCGCGTAGAGGTCCTGGCCGACCTGCATGCCCCACACCGAGCCGTCGAACGAGGGCTTCACAGTGCCGCCCTGCGCGATATTGCTGTACGCCCCCCACGCGCGCGCCCATGCAGCGGGAACGCGGCCGTTTTCGGTCAGCAGGCCCTGCTCGCCCTGGCGGTCGTGGAAGGTGTCGATCTGCAGGAGACCCAATTGACGCGCCACGCTCGGCGCTTCCGTATAAAGCGGCACCTCGGTGCGGTAGACCGGCGTGCCCTCTTCGGCCTTGTCGACCTCGTCGACGATCGACTCCGGCGTGCCCGGCGCCGTGGTGATCGGCGGCTGGGTGGCTTCCGGAATCGTATTGCGCAGATACCAGTTGTCGCCCGTGCCGGCACTGACACCGCCTCTCGCGAGGTAGTACTCGTAGGCCCCCGCCTTGACGGTCCCGCCCGCGAGCGAGAACACGTTCGCGCCGGTGGTCGCGCCGTTCGCGGCCTGCACGACCTCGATGCCGTTGGCGAGCGTCTCGCCACCCGGGCCGCCGACGTTCGTCACGTTCAGCGTGCTCGCGCCGCTTGCCGTGCCGCCGCTGATGACGAGCCGGTCCGAGGGCGCGCCGTCGCCCGCCAGATAGGTGTTCAGTGCGATCGCCCCGTTCTGGCCGACATAGTTGCCCGCCACGGTCAGCGTATTGCCCACGCCGCTGCCGCCGAGCCGCACGAGCCCCGCATTGGTGAGATTGCCGTTGATCTGGAAATTGCCGATGGGGCCGCTCGCGAGACTGGTGATTGCATTCGCCACCGCGATCGTGCCGTTGTTCGTGACGTTGCCGTTCACGCCGCCATAGCCGCCGAGCGTCGCGCCCGTTGCGACTCCGACCGGCCCGCCGCCCGACAGCAGCGCGGCTGCATTGCCCGCGTCTCCCACGACCAGCGTGCCCGCGTCGACCTGGGTGCCGCCTGCGTAGCTGTTGGCGGTGCCATTGAGCGTGAGCGTACCGGTGCCGAGCTTCGTGAGCGAACCCGCGCCCGTGATGTTCTGCGCGATCGTGGACTGGAACCCCTGGGTGTCGATCGTGCCGTTGTTCGCGGTGATGGACAGCACGCGGCTGGCCGCCGGATCGAAGCTGGCGCCGAGTTGCAGCGTGCCGCCGTTGAGCGTCAGCGCGCCCGTCGCTGCGCCCAGTGCATTGTCGGCCGCGACGGAGAGCGTGCCCTGAGTGATCGTCGTGCCGCCCGAGTAGGTGTTGCCGCCCGCCGCCGCGGGTGCGAGCGTCAGCGTGCCCGCGCCGGTTTTCTCGACCGCCCCCGTCCCGGAGATGAGCCCGGTGTAGGTGCCGCCGCTGTCCTGCTGGAAGCGCACGAGCCCGTTGTCGGTCACCGAGAGCGGCAGGTTCGCCGCATTCGCCTGCAAGGTCGCGCCGCTATCGACGGTCGCGACGACCGTGGCGGTCGTCGTGCCGAGCGTGCCGGTCAGGTTCAGCGTGCCGCTCTGCACGAGCGCGGTCGCGAACGTGCCGGTGCCGGCCCACGTCCAGTCGGTGCCCGCCATCGTCAGGCTCTGGTAGTTCACGAACGCGTTCGACGCGGTACCGCTGCCTTGCAGCTGCACGGTATTGGCGCCGCCGCCGCCGTCGGCCGTGCCGATGATCTGCGAGCCCGTTTGCAGGATCAGCGAGTCGTTGCCGTTGCCGTTCTTGATGGCCGTGCCGCCGCCGCCCTGAATCAGGCCCGCGTTGGTGATCGTCGTATTGCCGTTGGTCGAGCGCACGCCGATACCGTTGTCGCTGATGATCTGGCCGCCCGCCTCGTTCGTGATGGTGGCCGTAAACGAGCTGCCGATCGTGTTCGACACCACCGCGTCGACGTTGCCGCTGCTCGATGCCGTGCCGGTGGTCCGAATCGTGCCGCTGTTGACGAGCGTATCGTTGTTGCCCTGCATGTAGACCGAAGTGCTGTCCCTGCCCGAGGCCGTCAGCGTGCCGCTGTTGTTGATGGTGCCGCTGCCGCCGAGCAATGACGCCGCGCGCGCGTTGCTGCCCGAGGTCGTCACCGAGCCGGTATTGATGAGCGTATTGCCCGACGCGCCGGTATTGCTTTGCCCCCACGCGGCCGTCATGCCGTACGAGTTCGCGCCGCTCGTGGTAATCGTGCCGTTGTTGACGAGCGTGTTGTTGTCGCCGTTCGCGGCGATGCCGTCGTTGTAGGCGCCCGTGGTCGAAATGACGCCGCTCGCGCCGTTGGTAATGGTATTGCCGCTGCTCATGCCGATCAGCATCGCGCCGCGATTCGCGACGCCCGTGCCGTTACCCGACAGCGAAAGATTGCCGTTATTGGTAATCGAACTCGATGTATCGACGGAAAACGGCGTGGCCGTGCTGGAGAGCACATAGCTGCCGCTCGCGGTGCTATCGAGATTGATCGTGACATTGGTGCTGCCCGTCATCGCCACGACGGACGGCACGCTCGCGCCGCTACAGGCGATGGTCGCATTGCTCGACGGCGACGTGTTGGGCGGCGAGCACGCCGCCCACGCGTAGACCGGCATGCCGCCGGCCAGGAACGCGCCACCCCACAGTCCCGCACTCCACACGTTGCGTTTCATTCTTCTTGTCCCTGAAGTTGAATATTTTGGCTTCCGGTTTATAGCATCCACTTACAAGATCGCAGGATGCGTAACGGATTATTCGTAAAATATTTCACCGTTGCAAATTTGTCTCTTTTTTTTGGCTCGCCAATCTGCTAGCTCGATGCCTCGGAGCCGGTGGCGTTCGGTGGGACTGTTTGAAAACCGCTGGCGCGGCCGATCCGGCGGGGCTCGGTGGTTGGGGCGTGAGCGGGCCGTGTCCGGGTTGTCGTTGCGTCTTGACCCCTTAAAAAATCCGGGGCGCATGTGGCGTCGTTCACGGGCTGTTGTATTTCGATTGAAAATCCCGTTTTAGAACCCGGATCTAAAAGGCGAATTCAACATTCGTCGCCCTTTAATCCGCCGCGCCATTCACGGTTCCACGGCGGCCTTCAGCTTCAGCAGCGCCTGATCCCATTGCTGCGAAATCGCGTCGAGCGCGCGCCGCGCCGCATCGAGATGCGCGGACTCGAACGCCCACAGGCGCTCGCGCCCTACCTTCACGTCGCGCACGAGGCCCGCGTCGGCCAGCACCTGCAGATGCTGCGTGACCGACTGCCGTGTGATCTCGGTGCCGGCCGTCAGTTGCGCGATCGACATCGCGCTGCCCGCGCACAGGGCGGCGAGCAAACGCAGACGCGTTTCGTCGCCGAGCGCCGCGAACACCGGCGCGCAGTTGCGCAGCGTCGCGGCCTTGAGGCCCGATCGCGCCGGCGTGGCCTTAGCCTTGGGCGACATGTCGTTCGATATTGCCCATCTGCTGCGTCCAACCGCCGTCGTTCAGACGGAACGCTGCCTCGCGACGCGCGAGCGGCAATCGATCGAAGCCCGATTCGACGACGCGCAGCAGCGTGCCGGAGCCGACCTCGCTCAGATCGAATTCGACCAGCGTGGTCGGCTCGGGGGTATAGTCGACGGCCATATCGACCGCGGCCGGATGCCAGCGCCACGACAGATGATGCTCGGGCTCGACGCGTTCGACGAACACGTCCATGACGAGATACTCGTAGCCCGGATAGGTGATGTGCCCTTGCACGGATTGTCCGGCGACGAACTGCTTGCCGGTCAGATTCACGCCGAACCATTGGCCGAATTCCTCGGCGTTCGAGAGCGCGCGCCAAACGCGCGAGCGCGGCGCATTCAGCAGAATCTGTTTTTCGATGCGATCGGTCGATGAGTTCATATGCAGCCTCCTGACTGCATATTAGAAACACGACCCGCGATATGCAAGTGTTTGGCTGCGCTTTTTTTGAGGCATCGCCATGAGAGCCTGCATCGGAGCAGGCCCTCTCCCGGCGCACGTTTCTCGGCACATTTCTCGGCGCGTTATTCGGCGACGTGCGTGTGCATGACGCCCGTGTGCATCGACCAGGCCATCCACGGCCGGCGCAGCGCGACGATCGCGAGGAACGCGCAGGCGGCCAGCGCGCCGAACGTCGCGAAGCCCATCTGATAGCTGCCCGTGCTTTCCTTGGCGATACCCATCACGACCGGCAGATAGAAGCCGCCGATACCGCCCGCCGCGCCGACGATGCCCGACATCAGGCCCGTGCGGCCCGCCCAGCGATGCGGCACGAGCTGGAACGTCGCGCCGTTGCCGAGCCCGAAAGCGACGTACAGGCACAGCAGCAGCGCGATGCCACCCGCGAGCGACGGCATCGCGGCGGCGAACACGAAGTCGCACACGGCGATGATCGCGAGCAGCACGGTCAGCGCGCGCACGCCGGACACGCGATCGGCGATCAGTCCGCCAAGCGGACGCACCATCGCGCCGGTCGCGGCGAGCAGCGCCATGAACAGACCCGCGTCGATCTTGCTCAGCTGATAGAGGCTCGTCAGCAGCAGCGACACATACGAAGACATGCCGACGAAGCCGCCGAACGTGATGCTGTAGACAAGCATGATGACCCACGTATCGCGCTCGCCGAGCACCGAGCGATAGCGCTTCGGCAGCACCGCGATCGCGAGCAAGGCGCCGATCACCGGCAACAGCAGCACGCCGCTCTTGCCGGCGCCGAACAGCCCCGCTTCGACGAACAGCACGAGCACGATCAGGCCGACGAGCGTTGCCGCGAAGCTGCCGAACGCGCGCAGCACGCTGCCGCTCTTGACGCCCGCGTCGTTGGCCCAGAAATACAGCGTGATCGCGGCGATCGCGAGCAGCGGCAAGGCACCGCCGGCGGCCATCTGCCAGCCATAGCGTGTCGCGAGTTGCGGAAACAGGAAGCCGTCGAGCACCGCGCCGATATTGCCGGCCGCCGCGAGTCCCAGGACGAGCCCCTGCACTTTCGGCGGATAGTTGCTGCCGGCCATCGGCAACGCCACCGCGAAGCTGGCCCCGCCGACGCCGAGGAACACGCCGAGCACGAGCAGCATCTCGTACGACGGCACCGTTTGCAACGACGGCAGCACGAGCGTCGGCACGGCCGAGAGCAGCACGCCCATCAGCGCAATGCGCTTGCCATGCGCGGACTGATAGAGATTGCCGAGCGTCACGCGCAGAATCGCCGCCGAGAGCACCGGCACCGCGACGAGCAGGCCCTGTTGCGCGGGCGTCATCGCGATGCTTTTGCTGATGAACGGTGCGAGCGGTCCATAGAGTACCCAGACGGTAAAGCCGGTGTCGAAATACAGAAAGCAGGCAACGAGTGCGCGCCAGTCTCCGCTTTTAAGAGAGTTCATCACGTTGTTCATCAGAGATCCTTATCAAACTGATTGCCTGTCGTCGAACGATCGGATTCGTTGCAGCGCGCGTCGATATGCGCGAGCTGCTCATTCCGCCGTCGCGCATGAATATGCAAGCCTCATGCCATGTGTGCCGGCGCGCTTGCGTCACGCTTCATGGCGCAGCGCGATCAATACACGTCGCGGGCGTAACGCTTTTCACGCGTGAGGCGGCTCACGTATTCGAGCGCCCTCTCCTCGCTCATGCCGCCGTGCGTCGCGATCACGTCCTTGAGCGCCGCGTCGACGTCGCGCGCCATCCGGTTCGCGTCGCCGCACACGTAGAAATGCGCACCGTCTTCGAGCCATGCCCACAGTTGCGCACCGTGCTCGCGCATGCGGTCCTGCACATAGACCTTGTCGGCCTGATCGCGCGAGAAGGCGACGTCGAGTTGCGTCAGCAGGCCGCTCGCGCGCATCGCTTCGAGTTCGTCGCGATAGTAGAAATCGCTTGCGGCATGCTGCTCGCCGAAAAACAGCCAGTTGCGACCCCGGTCGCCGCGTGCGCGCCGCTCGTGCAGAAAGCCGCGAAACGGTGCGATGCCGGTGCCGGGGCCGACCATGATCGCCGGCGTGCCGGCCTCGCGAGGCGGCCGGAAATGCGCGGATGTCTGCACGAAAACAGGCACGTCGGTCTCGTCGGCGCGGTCCGCGAGAAACGTCGACGACACGCCTTTGCGATGCCGCCGCCCATTGCTGTAGCGCACCGCCGAAACGGTCAGATGCACTTCGCCCGGATGCGCTTTCGGACTCGACGCGATCGAATAGAGCCGCGGCTGCAGGCGTTTGAGCACGCTCGTGAGTTCGGTTGCCGTGAGGCTCACCGGAAACTCGTGCAGCACGTCGGCAAGCTGCTGTCCCCATAGCCATTGCTTGAGATCGGCCTTGCGCGCGGGCGTGAGCAGATCGCGCAGCGCGCCGTCGCGGCTGCGTGCGGCGACAAACGCAAGCGCTTCCGGGCTCGGCCGCGCGATCTCGTAGTGCCTCGCGAGCGCATCGGCGAGCCGCATCTCGCCGAGCCCCGCGACCTGTACCGGCGCTTCCCGCGGCAGGCCGCTCAGCGTCAGCAGTTCGTCGACGAGCTCGGGGCAGTTGCTCGGCCACACGCCGAGCGCATCGCCGGCTTCGTATTCGAGGTTCGCCTCGGCGGTATGCAACGACACGTAGCGCGTGTCCTTCGCGGCGCCCTGCCGGTTCAGGCGCAGATTGCCGACGAGGCGCGAGGCGGCCGGCCGCGCTTTCGTCGGCACGATGCCCGGCACCACCGCGTTGATCATGCCGCCCGGCGGCACCGCATGCAGCGCCGCGTCTTCTTCCTTGATGCGCGCGATCACGCGTTCGAGCCACGCATCGGCCACCTCCTGGTAGTCGGTATCGCAATCGACGCGCGCGGCGAGACGCAGCGCGCCCTGCGCGGCGAGCCTTTCGTCGAGCCGGCGGCCGTGGCCGCAGAACGGGTCGTAGTTGCGGTCTCCAAGCGCGAGCACCGCGAAGCGCACGCCGTCGAGCCTGGGAGCCGTGTCGGCCTGCAACTGCGTCCAGAAGTCCTGGGCGTTGTCGGGCGCGTCGCCGTCGCCGAATGTGCTTGTCATCAGCAGCACGTATTGCGCCTTCGCGAGCGTCGCGAACGGATAGTCCGCCATGCACGCGGTGCGGATTTCAAAGCCTGATTCCATCAGATGCGTCGCGTAGCGCTCGGTCAGCGATTCGGTGTTGCCGGTTTGCGAGGCCCACAGCAAGGTGACCTTCGGACGCGCGCGGACGATCCGTATATTGGGCGCGCCGGCTTCGCGCGGTTCCGCGCCCCGCGTCGCCAGTGCGCTGCCGGTCAATGCCGCGGACGAAGCGGTGTTCGTCATGCTGCGGCTATAAAGACCGGCGAGCAAACCGTCGACGTAACATCGCTTCGCGCTGTCGAACGGCGCGCTGCCCGGCAGCACCGGCACGCTCTCGATGCCCTGCGCTTCGGCCGAACGCAAGCCGCTCACGAAGCCGGCCAGATACGCATGCTCGGCCTCGCTGAGCGACGGCGCCGGCTCGGGCCGCAGTTGCAGCAGGCTCGTGAGGGCTTCGATACGGGGCATGGGTAGGTCCTTGGCGCTGGCGGTCGGCGTTGCTGTGTGTGCATCCGCACAGGCTTCGGCAGAGGCATCGGCAGAAGTCTTAGTAACGGCCTCGGCGCGGCGCTCGAATGCGTCCGCAACGTCATCGGCGCTGACCGGAACCGTCACCGGACTCAACGCCACCGCGCAGCATTTCAGTTCGGGTTGCTGAGAAATCGGGTCGGTCGCATCGTTCGTGACCGCGTTGATGCAGAGGTCGTCGCCGAATACGTCGTTCCAGTGCATCGGCGCAAAGCACTGGCCCGCGCTGACGCGCTCGGTCACGACGGCCGGCAGGACCGCGCGGCCCCGGCGCGAACGGATCTCGACCGGGTCTTTCGCGCGAATGCCGAGCGCGGCCGCGTCGTCGGGATGAATCTCGACGAACGGACCCGGGTTCAGCTTGTTGAGCATCGCCACCTTGCCGGTCTTCGTCAGCGTGTGCCATTGATGCTGCACGCGGCCCGTGTTCAGGACGATCGGGAATGCGTGGTCCGGCAATTCGGCCGGGGGCGCATAGGTCCGCGCGAAAAACTTCGCCTTGCCGCTCGCGGTCGGAAACGCGAGACGTGGACGGGAGCCATCGGCGGCGAGCCGCAACGTTTGGCTCACACCGTCGTTCAGATAACGAACCGGATTGCGCGAGTCCGAATCTGCGGAAGCCAGCGGCCATTGCAGCGGCGTGTCCTTCAGGCGGCGATGGCTCGCGCCGCGCAGGTCGTAGCCGGTTGCCGGATTCGACGCGCGCGCGATCTCGTCGAATACTGCGTCGGCGCTCGCATAGGTGAACGCATCGGCAAAGCCCATTTCGCAGGCGACGCGCGCGATGATCTGCCAGTCGGGCAAGGCCGCGCCCGGCGGTTCGAGCGCCTTCTGCATCAGCGTCAGATTGCGCTCGGAATTGATCATCACGCCTTCGGCCTCGGCCCACAGCGCGCCGGGCAGCAGCACGTCCGCGTAACGGTTGGTCTCGGTGTCGAGGAACGCGTCCTGCGCGATCACGAGTTCGGCCGCACGCAGACCGGCGATTGCGTTCTGCCGGTTCGCGAGACTCGCCACCGGATTCGTGCAGATGATCCAGCACGCCTTGATCTCTCCCGCCGCCATCCGCGCGAACAGGTCGATCGTGCCCGTGCCCGCGTCGGGTTTCAGCGTGCCCGGCGCAATGTCCCAGAGGTCTTCGACAAACGCGCGGTCCTGCGCGACGAGCGCCGAGCGCTGCCCCGGCAAGCCGGGCCCCATGTAGCCCATTTCGCGGCCGCCCATCGCATTCGGCTGCCCCGTCAGCGAGAACGGTCCGCTGCCGCGCCGGCAGATGCGCCCGGTCGCCAGATGCAGATTGCAGATCGCGTTCGTGTGCCAGGTGCCGTGCGTGCTCTGATTGAGGCCCATGGTCCAGCAGCTCATCCACTCTTGCGCCGCGCCGATCATCTGCGCCGCACGGCGGATGTCGTCGGCCGCGAGGCCCGTGATGCGCGCGACGTTCTCCGGCGTGTAGTCGGCGAGAAACGCGGGCATCGCGTCCCAGCCTTCGGTGAAGGCGTCGATAAACGCGGCATCGGTCGCGCCGTTTTCGTGCAGCAGATGCAGCAGGCCGTTGAGCAGCGCGAGATCGGTGCCGGGCTTGATCCGCAGAAACAGATCGGCTTTCTCGGCGGTCGCGTTGCGGCGCGGATCGACGACGATCAGCTTCGCGCCCGCCTTCACGCGATCCATCATGCGCAGAAACAGAATCGGGTGACAGTCGGCCATATTCGCGCCGCTCACGAAGAACAGGTCCGCGTGATCGATGTCGTCGTACGAACCGGGCGGCCCGTCCGCGCCGAGCGACAGCTTGTAGCCGCTGCTCGCGCTCGCCATGCACAAACGCGAGTTCGACTCGATGTTGTTGGTACCGATAAAGCCCTTCGCGAGCTTGTTGACGAGGTACTGCGCTTCGAGCGACATCTGTCCCGACACGTAAAACGACAACGCATCGGGACCGTGTTCGTCGAGCAGGCGACGCAAGCGCGCCGCGGTGCTGCTGAGCGCCTGCGCCATCGGCAGCGGCACCGGGTCTTCGCCGCGCGCGCGGCGCACGAACGCGCCTTCGAGGCGGCCCGATTGACGCAGCGCGATGTGCGCCGACTGCCCTTTCGTGCAGAGCCGGCCGAAGTTGGCCGGATGCTCGCGGTCGCCGGAGATCTTCACGACCTGGCCGTCCTCGACGTGCAGCACCATGCCGCAGCCGACGCCGCAATACGGACACACGGTTTTTACGTTCGTGGCGGACATGCGCGAATTCCGCGTCAAACCGCGACCCACACCTGGCCGTTTTCGACGCGCGCGGCGAAGGCGCTGACCGAATACAACGGCGTCTCGATGCACTCGCCCGTGCGCAGATCGAAGTGGTGCTTGTAGATCGGCGACGCCACGACGATGCGCTCGCCGACACTGCCGACCAGCCCGCGCGACAGCACCGCCGCATGCGAACCCGGATCGAAGTTATCGATCGCGTAGACGGTGCTGTCGTCCGCGCCGTCGTCCACGTGAAAAACCGCGACCTGGGCGCCGTTCACTAGGGCGCAGACGCCGGTGTTCGGCACGATGTCGTCGAGTGGGCAGATCGCGGTCCAGGGGCGCGGCAGGCAGTCGTTTTTCATGGCTCGGGTCCTCGTTGAAAGATCGTCGAACAAGCGGGAAAGCTACGGGCGAACAGCGGGCGAACAGTAGACAAACAGCGGAATAACAACGGAACAGCAGCAGCGGCGCCGTCAAACCGTCTCGGCAACCACCGGAATAACCGGCCTCTCGCCGAGCCGCGTCTGCCGCTCGGCTTGCGTCGCCGGCCGGATCTGGCCGCGTTGCTCGACGAACGCGACATGGCCGTCGGCTTCGCTGCTGTTGACGAAATGGCGAAAGCGCTTGCGCGTCTCGGGATCGGTGACAGCCTTCTTCCATTCGCACTCGTAGGTGTCGATCACGTGCTGCATCTCCGCTTCGAGTTCGGCGGCGACACCGAGGCGATCGTTGACGATCACGTCGATCAGATAGTCGAGCCCGCCTTCGAGGTTGTCGCGCCACACGCTCGTGCGTTGCAGACGGTCGGCGGTGCGCACGTAAAACATCAGGAAGCGGTCGATATAGCGCACGAGCGTCGCGTGATCGAGGTCCGCCGCGAGCAGTTCCGCGTGGCGCGGTTTCATGCCGCCGTTGCCGCACACGTAGAGATTCCAGCCCTTCTCGGTCGCGATCACGCCGACGTCCTTGCCCTGCGCTTCCGCGCATTCGCGCGTGCAGCCCGAGACGCCGAACTTGATCTTGTGCGGCGCGCGCAGTCCCTTGTAGCGATTCTCGAGTTCGACCGCGAGGCCGACCGAATCGCCGACGCCATAGCGGCACCACGTCGAACCGACGCACGACTTCACGGTGCGCAGCGACTTGCCGTACGCATGGCCCGATTCGAAGCCGGCTGCGATCAGCTCTTCCCAGATCGACGGCAACTGCTCGACGCGCGCGCCGAACAGATCGACGCGCTGGCCGCCGGTGATCTTCGTATAGAGGCCGTATTTCTTCGCGACCTGGGCGACCGCGATCAGGCCATCGGGCGTCACTTCGCCGCCCGCCATGCGCGGCACGACGGAGTAGGTGCCGTCGCGCTGGATGTTGGCGAGGTAGTAGTCGTTGGTGTCCTGTAGCGACGCGTGCTCTTTCTTCAGCACGAATTCGTTCCAGCACGAGGCGAGAATGCTCGCGACGACCGGCTTGCAGATATCGCAGCCGAGCCCGTGACCGTGCTTCGCAAGCAGCGCGCCGAAACTGCGCAGACCCTCGACGCGCACGAGGTGATAGAGCTCCTGGCGCGAATACGGAAAGTGTTCGCAGAGGTGGTTGTTGACCGCGAGCCCCTGCTTCTTCATCTCGGCTTTCATCACCTGCGTGACGAGCGGCACGCAGCCGCCGCACGACGTGCCAGCGCCGGTCGCGCTTTTCAACGCGCCGATATCGGCCGCGCCCGCGCAAACGGCCGCGCACAACGCGCCCTTCGAGACGTTGTTGCACGAGCAGATTTGCGCGGCAGCCGGCAAGGCCTCGACACCGAGCGCCGGTTTCGCGTTGCCGTCCGCTTGCGGCAGGATCAGGAATTCGGGGGCTTCGGGTAGTTCGATACGGTTCAGCATCATCTGCAGGAGCGTGCCGTATTCGCTCGCGTCGCCGACCATCACCGCGCCGAGCAGATGCTTGCCGCAACCGGACACGACGAGCTTCTTGTAGATCTGTTTGCGTTCGTCGCTGAACTGCCAGGTGCGGCTGTCCGGCGTATTGCCGTGCGCGTCGCCGATGCTCGCGACGTCGACGCCCATCAGCTTCAGTTTGGTGCTCATATCGGCGCCCGCGAAAGCGGCGGCCGTGCCGAGCAATTGCTTCGCGACCACGCGCGCCATCTCGTAGCCGGGCGCGACGAGCCCGAACACCTGGCCGTTCCACAGCGCGCATTCGCCGATCGCATAGACGTGCGGATCGCTCGTGCGGCAGGTATCGTCGATCGCGATGCCGCCGCGCGCACCGAGTTCGAGCCCGCAGGCACGCGCGAGATCGTCGCGCGGACGGATGCCCGCGGAAAACACGATCATGTCGGTGTCGAGATGGCTGCCGTCCGCGAACTGCATGCGATGCGTGGCCGCTTCACCGTCGACGATCGCCGTGGTGTTCTTCTGCGTGTGCACGGTCACGCCGAGGTCTTCGATCCGGCTGCGCAGTACGCGCCCGCCGCCCTCGTCCACCTGCACCGCCATCAGACGCGGCGCGAATTCGACCACGTGCGTTTGCAGGCCCATGTCGCGCAGCGCCTTCGCGCATTCGAGACCGAGCAGGCCGCCGCCGACCACGGTGCCCGTCTTCGCGCGCGCCCCGCATTCGCGCATCGCTTCGAGATCGTCGATGGTTCGGTAGACGAAGCAATCGGCGCGCTCGCGGCCCGGCACCGGCGGCACGAACGGATACGAGCCCGTGGCGAACACGAGCCGGTCGTAGGGCAGCGTTTCGCCGCCGGCGATCGTCACCGTGCGCGCGGTGCGATCGACCGCGACGACTTGCGCGTCGAGCTTCAGGCGGATGCCGTGGCGCTCGAAGAAACCGGGCTCGACGAGCGAGAGATCGTCGGCGGTCTTGCCCGCGAAAAATTCGGACAGATGCACGCGATCGTAGGCCGCCCGCGATTCCTCGCCGAGCACCGTGATATCGAGGCTGTGCGCGCCGTCCTGCGCGAGGCATTCGACCAGCTTGTGGCCGACCATCCCGTGACCGATAACGATGATTTTCATGAGCGCGATGTCCTTGAGTAGCTGGCGATGCTTAACGCAAAGGCTGTGCCAATCGCGCGAAACCTGCGCTCAAGGTGCGTTTGAGCACCGTGCGGTGGGACTTTGCGCCGGATCGGGCGTGTCCGGAAGAATGGGCTGAGGCGATGCGTTCCGAGGCGGCCAGGCACAGCGATGGTGCGACGCAGCACTGTGCGCGTGCGCGATACGAGCCTGCATGCGGGGGGAGTCAGGGCGAGTTCCGGGAGCGAGCACGGGCTTCGGCAGCCCGGCAATCTCGTTGTGATGCGGATCGGTGACGCAGTGGGGAAAAGTAGCGGGCGACCTACCGGCTGCTCGATGGGGCATGCATTGACGCCACGCTCATGCAGTCAACAGCAGCGGCAGCGACCGCACATGCACATGCACATGCACATGCAGTTAGAAACACCCAGCCATCCCGCACGGGTTCAACCGGGCAACGCTGATCGCACCGCTCAATCGCCAAACCCCAACTCCGCCTCGATCCGCTGCCCGACCCGCAGCCATGCGCCGCTGCCGCTCGCGACGAGCGCGTTGTTGCCGAACGTGACCGCGCCGTCGAAGCGCGTGCTGCCGCGATAGCCGAGCATCGTATCGGTCGGCTCGTTCGGCCAGTCGGGATCGGGCGCGCCGCGCGCCTGATCGATGGTCGGCATCGGGCAGCGCGTGCATAGCTTGACGAGCCGCAACTCGACGCCCGCTTCGCCGTGCGCCTGCGCCTCGGCGCTTAGCGTCTCCACATAGTCCTCCTCGTAGGCGTCGAGTCCGTCGAGCACGATGTTGGGCCGAAAACGGTCGATCCCGATCGACGGCGCGCCCTTGCCGTTCAGGCGCGCATTGAGGTCGTCGAGCGAGGCCTGGCCGACCACCAGCAGCGGAAAGCCATCGGCGAACAAGGTCGTGGCGCCGCCGACGCTCGCGGTGTAATCGCCATCGACGCTGCGCTCGCGCGCCGGATCGAAGCGCAGGAGCCGCGCGGGCTGCCCCAGAAAGTCCGTAAACCACGCGGCGGTTTGCGCGCCGGTGTCGAGGCCGTAGACCGCATCGCGCCACACCACGGTCTCGACCTTCGGCGCGGCGCCAAGCCGCGCGGCATCGAGCGGCGTGCGCAACTCGCTCATGCCGGGCGCGCGAATAATCAGTTCCTGCGCGCCGATCTCGACGCGAATCAGCGCCATGCGCGGATACGCGCGCTGCGTGAGCATCGCGCCGTGCGGGTCGGTGACCATCCAGCCGCGGTCGTATTCGAGGCCCGTCGCGAACAGCCGCGCCGCGTCGAGCGCAATGCCCGCGCAGGATTTGATCGGATAAACAAACAGTTCGCGGATGGTCGGCATGATCGGTACGGCGCGTGAAAAGCGCGTTTTTAAGGTCGAGAGGCGATTGTAAGACGCCGCGCATGCGGGCTTCCAGTAGCGCCGAAGCCGGTGTGCGTCGTGTGCGGGAGGCCGGGGTTGTCGGGCGCGGCGCCGGCGGCTTGCCTCGCGCCCAGGGAAGCCGCCGTATCGCCCCGGCGCGCTTGGACGTAAAATCCCCGGGCATCACGCGCGCGGGAAGGCCGCCGGAAGGCGCCCGGATCGAGACCCGACGCCGCCGAGAGGCCCCCGAGGGCCCACGCCCGGCCCTCATCGCGCGCCTCGGCAACGCCGCCGCGCCGCTCACCGGACAAGAAACCGTTAGACGCTTCCCTACCCTCACCGAGACAGGACAATCATCATGCTGAGCAAAGCCGTATTGAGCGTGGCCGACACGACCCGCATTCTCGACGCCGCCCGCGCGGAAGCCGAGAAAAACAGCTGGGCCGTCGCCATCGTGGTCGCCGACGACGGCGGCCATCCGCTCGCGCTGCTGCGTCTCGACGGCTGCGCGCCGGCGAGCTCCTACATCGCGACCGAGAAAGCGCGCACCGCGGCGCTCGGCCGTCGCGAGACCAAGGTGTATGAGGACATGATCAACAACGGCCGCACCGCGTTTCTGAGCGCACCGCTGCTCGGCACGCTCGAAGGCGGCGTGCCGGTCATCGTCGACGGCCAGGTGATCGGCTCGGTCGGCGTGTCGGGCGTCAAGTCGGAGCAGGACGTGCAGATCGCGAAGGCCGGCATTCAGGCGCTCGCGGTCTGACGCGAGTGCGTAGAGCAATCCCGTAGTGCAATTTTGTCAAGCCCGGACCGGTGCCCCCTCGCCGGTCCCATTCAAACTGATGGAGCAGTCGATGACCCAGATGAACCCGCGCGGCGCAATGCAGGTCGCCGCCAATCTCGACCAGTTCGTCGAAACCGAAGCCCTGCCCGGCACCGGACTCGACAGCGCCGCTTTCTGGTCGGGTTTCGACGCCCTCGTGCACGAGCTGGCGCCCAAAAACCGCGCTCTGCTGGCCGAGCGCGACCGCCTGCAAACCGAACTCGACAACTGGCATCGCGCCAATCCCGGCCCGGTGCGCGATCTGCGCGCGTATCGCGCGTTTCTCGAAAGCATCGGCTATATCGTGCCGGTGCCCGCCCAGGTCAAAGCGACGACCGACCACGTCGATAGCGAAATCGCCGAACAGGCCGGCCCGCAGCTCGTCGTGCCGCTGTCGAACCAGCGCTATGCGCTGAACGCGGCGAACGCGCGCTGGGGCAGCCTCTACGACGCGCTGTACGGCACCGACGCGATTCCCGAGACGAACGGCGCCGAAAAACGCAAGGACTTCAACCCGGTGCGCGGCGCGGCCGTGATCGCCTATGCGCGCAAGTTCCTCGACGAAGCCGCACCGCTCGCGAACGGCTCGCACGCCGATGCAACGCGTTATGGCGTCGAGAGCGGCCAGCTCGTCGTCACGCTGAAGAACGGCACGAGCGCGCTGAAGACGCCCGGGCAGTTCATCGGCTATCAGGGCGAGGCAAGCGCGCCGTCGTCGGTGCTGCTCAAGCACAACGGCCTGCACTTCGACATCCAGATCGACGCCAACGACGCGATCGGCAAGACCGATGCCGCGCACGTGAAGGACGTCGTGGTCGAAGCGGCGGTCAGCACGATCATCGATTGCGAAGACTCTGTGGCGGCCGTCGATGCCGACGACAAGGTGCAGCTCTATCGCAACTGGCTCGGCCTCATGAACGGCGACCTGACCGAAGAGGTCACGAAGAACGGCAAGACCTTCACGCGCCGCCTGAACGAAGACCGCGTGTACGTCGCCGCGAACGGCGCCGCGCCGGTCGTGCTGCATGGCCGCTCGCTGCTGTTCATTCGCAACGTCGGCCATTTGATGACCAACCCGGCCGTGCTCACGAAAGACGGCCACGAAATTCCGGAAGGCATTCTCGACGCGGTCATCACGACGCTGTGCGCGCTGCACGACCGTAACAACAAGCTCAATTCGCGCACCGGCTCGATCTATATCGTCAAGCCGAAGATGCACGGCCCGGCCGAAGTCGCGTTCGCGAGCGAGCTGTTCGCGCGTGTCGAAGACCTGCTGAAGCTGCCGCGCAACACGATCAAGATGGGCATCATGGACGAGGAGCGCCGCACCAGCGTGAACCTGCTCGCCTGTATCGCCGAAGCGTCGGAGCGCGTCGCGTTCATCAATACGGGCTTCCTCGATCGCACCGGCGACGAGATGCACACGGCGATGGAAGCGGGCCCGATGATGCGCAAGGGCGACATGAAGTCGAGCCAGTGGATCGCCGCGTACGAGCGCAGCAACGTGCTGGTCGGTTTGAGCGCGGGCCTGCGCGGCCGCTCGCAGATCGGCAAGGGCATGTGGGCGATGCCGGACCTCATGCACGCGATGCTCGAACAGAAGATCGCGCATCCGAAGGCCGGCGCGAACACCGCATGGGTGCCCTCGCCGACCGCCGCCGCGCTGCATGCGCTGCACTATCACCAGGTCGACGTGCAGGCGGTTCAGCAGGAACTCGAACGCACCGACTATGCGAGCGTGCGCGACGAACTGCTCGACGGCCTGCTGACGATTCCGGTCGTCGAAAAGGCGCAGTGGAGCGACGCGGAAATCCGCGCCGAGGTCGACAACAATGCCCAGGGCATTCTCGGCTACGTGGTGCGCTGGATCGACCAGGGCGTCGGCTGCTCGAAGGTGCCGGACATTCACGATGTCGGCCTGATGGAAGACCGCGCGACGCTGCGTATTTCGAGCCAGCACATCGCCAACTGGCTGCATCACGGCGTGATCCAGCGCGAGCTCGTCGAGGAGACGTTCCGGCGCATGGCGAAGGTCGTCGACGGCCAGAACGCGGGCGACCCGCTTTACCAGCCGATGGCGCCGGGCTACGACACGATCGCGTTCAAGGCCGCGCAGGCGCTCGTGTTCGAGGGACGCCAGCAGCCGAGCGGCTACACGGAGCCGCTGCTGCACAAGTTCCGGCTCGAGGTGAAGCAACAGGGCTGATGCCGTTTCTGCCGGGACGAGGTTCCGGTAGAAGCATGGCTGAAACGTCGACGGGCGCTGCATGATGCAGCGCCCGTTTTTCATTTCCAGGTTACATTCGACGCGTTTGCGAATCTGCTCTTGGATGTGAATGCACGGCGCTCGTGTATCGACACGGGCGGATTCGCTCATTCAGGAGGCGGTGATTGGATGCACAACGAACGCTGAACGGACAAGGCCTGCACGCTATCCAGGCGGACGGCGCGGCACCTGCGGTACTCGTCGACGGGCGCTCGCCGGGCGACCTCGGGGTGGCAGTCGCGGCACTGCGTTTTTCCGGCGGCGCGCATCTTGCCGGCCACTGCGGCGAACATCTGATCAGCTTCCATATGTCGGCACCGTCGATGCTGCGGTGTGCGATCGCTGGGCGCCGCCTTGAACATCGGGCGGTAGCGGGTTCGCTGTCCATCTGCCCCGCCAATGCGGATTGTGGCGTCGAAGCACCGGACGATATCGATGCCGTATCGCTGGTCCTGTCGTCCGAGTGCTTCGCGATGGAGGCACTGCGGGCGGACATCGCCGAACCGCGCCTGGTCGAGCGCCTGCACGGCCGTGACGACCCTCTGTTGCGCCTCGCGCGCCTGCTGCTCGCGGAAACCGCAGCGGGGCTTCCGAACGGCCCACTGTTCTGGAGCAGCGTGTCAGACCAGATCTTCCGACATGTCGCCACGCATCACGTCGCCGCGCCGCTCGTCCCCGTGCACGGCGCGTTGAGTCGGCGGGCATTGAACATGTTGTCCGACTATGTTCATGCGCATATCGGCGAACCGATCGGAGTGGCCGAACTCGCCGCGGTGGCGGGCTGTAGTCGCTTCCATTTTTCCCGGCTGTTCCGGCACGCGACCGGCATGACACCGCATCGCTACGTGATGCGCCTGCGCGTAACGCATGCCGTGGACTTGCTGCGCGGCAGCGCGCAGCCTCTCTCCGAGGTTGCCGCCGCGACCGGCTTTACCGATCAGAGCCATCTGTCGCGATGGATGCGCCAGGTCCACGGCATGGCGCCGGGGGAACTGAGAAGGGGGAATTGAAAAAGCGGGAACTGAAAAGCAGGCCCCCGTCGCGGCCTGAGCACATCCGTCCAATACAGAATCTGGCGTTACATCCAATATCGGTCGTCTCTATGGAGATGACATGCCCCCTTCTTATCCTGACGATATCCGCGGCAACTGGCGCTACATCGGCCCCGATACATGGACACGTTGCGCGCCGTTCCTTTCCGGCGGCGCCCGCTGCTACGACCTCGCGCACCCGATCGACGACACCGCACCGTCGTCGCCGTTCGCGCAACCGCTGTCGTTCGAATTCGGCGCGACACAGGGGATACCCGGAACCCTTCACGCGGGGAATCTCGAAACAGTCACCGGCTCGCTCGGCCAGCAGGGCACGCATATCGACGCGCTCGGTCATTTCGGCGTGTTGAAAAACGTTTGGGACGGGCATGGCCCGCTCCCTGCCGACGACGTAACCTATTTCGGCGGCCTGCCGCAACGGGTCGTCAAACCCGATCCGCACGGACATCTCGCGAGATTGGGAATCGATGAGGTGCCACCGCTCCTGAGCACGGGAATTCTGCTCGATGCAGCGGGCTACCATGGCGTCGACGAACTGCCGCCTGGTTTCGAAATCACCGAGAAGGATCTCACCGCGATGCTGGCGCGTCAGGACCTGCTCGAACGCGGCATTCTTCCCGGCGATGTCGTGTTCATCCACACCGGCTGGGGTCGACGCTGGAGCGACGCCCGATACGGCGCCTACTACACCAGCGGCCCGGGGTTGTCTGCCGCGGGCGCGGCATTCCTCGCTGCGTCCGAACCCGTGGTGGTCGGGCTCGACAACCCGTTCACCGACCCGGTGAACGACGGGCAGCTCCAGGGTGCGAGCGCGCCGCCTGCGGGCATGCGGACCGATGCGCCGTTCGGTACGCATCACTTCAATCTCGTCGAAGCCGGGGTACTGCAAATCCAGAACCTGAAGCTCGACGATCTCGCGCGGGATCGCGTCTGGCTCTTCGCGGCCATCGTCGTCCCGCTCGCGTTGCGCGGCGCCTCGGGTTCGATCGTGCGTCCTGTCGCGATCGGCACGCCCCGGCCAGCGGCCCGTTTCCGTTGACGTATCCCACGCAAAGCGGCGCGGCCAGCGGCCCGCGCCGCTTGCGCATATTCCCCGTGTTCGTTGTCCTTGCGAGATCAAGCCATGCCCCCTGCTTCTCCGTTCCCGAGTCGTATGTTTCGGCAAACCTTTCCCGATGCGCCGATCGCCATACCCGGCGATCCGTCCTATGAGAACGCCGTCGATATCTGGGCGGGCGGCCGCGACCGCCGGCCTGCCGGCGTCTATGTATGCCGTCAGGCCGCCGACGTCCAGACCGCATTGCGTATCGCGCGCGACTGCGGGCTTGCCGTGTCGGTGCGAGGCGGAGGCCACGACTGGGCGCGTCGCGCGCTGTGCGACGGGCTGGTAATCGATCTGACCTCGATGCGCAACGTGCAGCCCCACGACCATGGTCGAACGATCCAGATCGGTGGCGGTGCGCTGGCGTCCGACGTGTTCGCGGCGACTGATCCGCGAGGGATGGCTGTCGTAACCGGCGCGTCGGGCGCCGTCGGGATGGCCGGACTGACGCTCGGCGGCGGCTACGGGTCGCTGGTTGGCCGTTTCGGGCTCGCACTCGACAATCTGGTGTCTGCCGAGGTTGTGCTGGCCGATGGTTCCATCGCCCACACAAGCGACACGCAACACGCGGATCTATTCTGGGCGTTGCGCGGCGGGGGCGGCAATTTTGGTGTCGTCGTTTCGATGGAGCACCGGCTGCATCGACTCGAAACGGTCTACGGCGGTCCGCTCTTCTACCCGATTCAAGCCGCACCTGCCGTGCTGGCGAATTACGCGAGCATCGCCTCGGACCGGCCGGATGCGCTGACAGTCCAGTTCGGTCTGCTCAGTGGGCCCGACGGTTCGCCGGTGCTGCTCGTCGCGCCGACGTGGAGTGGTAAGCCCGGCGACGCCGAGGCGCAGGTCGCGCCACTCCTCGCGGCCAGCGATCCACTCATGTCGATGATCGCGCATCAGCCTTACGGTGCATCGAATACCCTCTTCGACGCACACATCGTGAACGGCCAGCGCGTGCTGATGGACACCCGTTCGCTGCCTGCCCTGTCTCCTGCCGTGATCGAGATCCTGCTCGATGCGTTCGCGCGACGTCCATCCAGCGGCTGCGCGATCGTTACGCACGAGTTCCGCGGTGAAGCCACGCGCATCGCCACCGACGCGACCGCGTTCGCGATGCGCGAGCCCCACCTGTTGATCGAGATCGTCGCCGGCTGGAACGCCGGCAGTGACGACGATGAGGCACGCCATGCCGACTGGGTTGCCCGTCTGTCGAGCGCACTAGCCACGCATGCGTTGCCGGGGTGTTATGCCAATCTGCTGGCGAATGGGGAGCCGGCACGTGCGGCGGCAAGCTTCGGCGCGAATGCCGCGCGTATCGTCGAGCTGAAGCGCCGGTTCGATCCGGACAACGCGTTCAGGTCGGCCTTGCCGTTGCCGACGATCGCAGGCGATCAGCCTTCGCGTCATGCCTGACTGACTCAATGAGCGCGATCAATGACCGCAAGAGATGAGGCAGGCGAACCTCGTGCGCAACGAGCACCACGAGACGTTCCGATGTCGCATCGGTGAGCGGCCGCCGCGCACCGCCCTGACGTCCCACAGGCCGGCGATCGGCGGTCCGCCGCCGCTCAGCCCGCCAGCTTCCTGAACGTTTCGAGCACCGCATCGCCCTTGAACGGCTTGACGATCCAGCCCTTCACACCGGCCGCCTTGCCGCGCTCCTTCATCGCCGGGCTGCTTTCGGTCGTGAGCATGATGACGTTGACGGTCTTGTTCGCGAGTTCGCCGCGAATTTTCTCGACCATCGTCAGGCCGTCCATATTCGGCATGTTCACGTCGCTCACGATCAGCCGGATATTCGAATCCGTCCTGAGTTTCGCGAGACCATCCTTGCCGTCGATGGCCGTCGCGACGTCCAGACCGTTTTTGGTCAGAAAGCCCGCGACTTCATCGCGAACCGTGCTCGAATCGTCTACCACCAGAATCTTTGCCATGCCAATGTCCTTGCGTCGCCGACGCGTTGTATCAAAACAGATCGAGCTCGCCCGATTCGACGAGATCGTCGATATCCAGCGTGTTTTCAGAGAAATCTTCGGGTGACCAGCTCAGGTTGAACACGAAGCGCTGGTCGATCGCGACCGATTGGCCGCTCGTCTCGTCGTGCAACAGATACTGGAAACGCAGTTGCGGATTGTCCGAGCCGAACGAGATGTAGCGATGCTTGTGATTGACCAGCAGCGGCACCTGCACCTGACTCGCTTCGCGCGCACTCTGCGGACCGAGGAAGCGGTCCTTGAAGGCGCCCCAGATCAGATTGGTCAACTCGCCGAGCAGGTTGTTCAGATCGCGAAAGCCCGCTTCCGCCGCGCCCGGGCCGCTCACACCATTTGCACCATTTGCACCGCTCCGGCGCGCCGCGCGGTCGCGTTCGATCATCGCGAGCAGCGGGTCCTCCTGCGCCTGCATCAGCATGTAGCCGCGGCACCATGTGCCTTCGAGCGGAATCAGGCTGAACACCTCGCCGAAGATAATGCGATCGCGCACGACGCTGGGCGCGTCGCGGCGCACCGTGACGCCGTCGAATAGCGTCGCGAGCCGCGCTTCCGTGATCTCCGCGATACCGCGCACGAGCGCATTCGGAAAGTCAAGGCTGAAGATGTATTGATCGACAGCCGCGCACAATGCGCTCATGTTCGCGGCATCGAAGCTCGCGCAGGCCGCGTTCTTCAATGCGTGCGGCAACTGTTCGGGCGGCGTGTTGCCGCTCAAGCGCAGAATAACCGGCAGTTCGGGACGCAAAGTATTGATACGCGCCGCAGCCGCAGCGGCCTCGTCGAGCGAGCCGCCGTAATCGTCCGCGAGCAGCACGCCGCCGAGGTCGATGCTGGTGCTCAATACCGCGCTCAGGCGGCGGCTGTCGCGCACCTTCAGCGCAATGAGATTGTGCTCATCGAAAAAGAGCTTCAGGGCTTCCGCGTGTGCAGGACTGTCGTCGAGCACGAGCACCTTACTGACGGGCTTGCTGAGATTCATCGTATTCAGTGTGCGAATGCAGTGTCGCTAGAAAAGTTCGAGTGCGCCTTCGCTCTCGTCCGCCGTGGCGAGTTCGGCCCTGAAATCGAGCGGCGCCTGGGCGCACAGACATAAGGTGACGCCGAGCCGGACCGCCCCGCCGATCGTCAACTCATACGTCCACACCTGATCGGGCCGCAATTCGTCGAGATACTCGACGCATGCTCTATGCAGTTCATACGGCGTCGACATGCCGAGATCGGGGAAGACGTTCACCAGTTGCTGGTTCATATAGCCGCAACAGAGGTTGCCGAGTTCCATCAGCGTTTCCGGCAGCGAGCGCGTCGTGTCGTCGCCGACGTAATACGCGCGCGTCGCTTCGTCATTGCTGAAATGCAGCACGAACAGCAGCCGGAAGCCGATCGACGAGATCGTCAGGACCGTCGCGCACGGCGCGGCCGGACGATCGCGATTCCACCTCGGCACGGCGGCGATCTCGCACGCATCGCCCGGCGTCGCGGGCAAACGCGCGCGCGCGGCGTGGCAGAAGATGTCCGCGATGCTTTGCTTCGCCTGATCGGTAATCACGCCGCGACCTGTTCGAGGCGGGATTGAAACTGCGTCGCCAGCGTCTCGACGCCGCCGAGCGAGGCCGTGATCATCTTGCCGCCCGCCTGAATGTCCTGAAACGTCGCGGCCGTCGTCAGATCGTTGCGATGCAGGCTCTCGCGATAGCTTTTCGACAGGTCCTGCGAACGCGACGCGAGCGACCGCACTTCGCCCGCGACGATCGAGAAGCCGCGGCCGGCCGTGCCGGCGCGCGCCGCTTCGATCGACGCATTGAGCGAGACGATCAGCACGTGCTGCACGATCGAGGACAGCTCCTGGTTCTTCTTGTGCATGTCGCGGTTCTGCGACATCAGCGAAATCATCTGCTCGTGCCAGCGCTCGAAGGTGATGCACAGCGTCTTCAGACGGGCCGCTTCCTGCGCGATCCGCGTGGCATGCTGCAACCATTCGTCACCGTGGGCACGCGCGGCGTCGAGCGAGGTCTGCAAGGCATCGCGCTCGTGCGCGCCCTGCTGTGCCTCGGCGCGCAGATCGGCAAGCCTCGCTTCGAGCGCGGCATGCTCGCGGCTGGCCTCTTCAGCGAGGCCGTGCGCGGCTTCCAGTTGCGCTTCGAGCGCCGCGACGCGCTCGCGCGCGAGGCGCTGCACCTGTTCGCCCGCCTTGAGCTTGCGGCGATAAAAAATTCCCGTGACCAATGCGGCGACGATGCCGCCCACGCATACCGTCAGAAGATAATGTTCAAGCACGACCGGTTCACCTCGCTACATTCAACATACGCTCAACACACGACCCGGCCCGCGGCAGCATCCGCGTCACGCTCGTGCGATTGCGCTGCATCGGCGGATTTGTCGAGACTGTCCACGGCCCAGTTTTCGGGGAAATACACGACGGTCTGGAAGCGGCGATAGTCCGCGCCGCGCCGCTCGTCGGTAAAACGCAATTCGATGCGGCCCTGCTCGCGCCGCACGAAATCGCGCACCGCATCCATGCCGACCCCGCGCCCCGAAATCTCGCTCACGCTTTGCGCGGTCGAGAAGCCGGGACGGAAAATCATCTCCGCAATCGCTTCGTCGCTGAGCGCGGCATCGGCCTCGATCCAGCCGCGTGCGACGGCGGCCGCGCGAATCTTCGCGAGCGCGAGGCCGCGCCCGTCGTCGCTAATCGTGATCTGCAGCGCGTGATGATCGACACCGACTTCCAGATCGATAACGCCGGCCGCCGGCTTGCCGTTCGCAAGACGCTCGACGGCGGCCTCGATCCCGTGATCGACCGAATTGCGCAGCAGATGCGTAAACACGTTGCGCAGCGTGTTGCTCGCCTCGCTGCGCACACGATAGCCGTTACTGTCGATACGCACCGTGGGCGCTTCTTTACCGAGTTCGGCTGCCAGCGACGGCAGCGATTCGATCACGCCCGCGAGTGCCTCGTAGATCGATTCGGTGCCGAGCAGACGCAACTCGCGCTGCAACGATTCGCGCAACGCCGCGAGTTCGCGCTGATCGGCGGGGTCGGCGCTGCCGAGCATGTCGAGCACGTTCAACTGCTTCTGGATCAATTCGCGATCGACCATCAGATAGCGCTCCATCGCGCCGCGCTGGCCCGGCCCCTTGCGGCCGAGGCTCACCTCGTTGATCGTCGCATAGGTTTCGAGCGCCGCCTTCACGCGTTGCAGGTCTTCGATCAGCAACTGCTGGTCCCACGTTTCGCTGCTGTTCTCGCGGCGCAACGCGTCATAGCGCTGCTCGGTTTCATGCACGACGCCTGTCAGATGCGCAAAGCTGTAGGTGCGCGCATTGCCCTTGACCGTATGCATGTTGCGGAACAGTTCGGCCACCGCCTCGTGGCTCGGTTCGTGATGCTGACGAATGATGCGCTCGTTCTCGTGGATAAAGCCCGTTGCGCTTTCGACGAAGTGATGGAATTTCTCCTGACTCACCGCGAGAATTTCGCCGATCATTTCGAGGCGGCGTTTCTGTTCGCCGGCTTCGGCAGCGAGCGCGCGCAACTCGGTCACGTCGCGCACGCACAGCATCAGGCGCAATACGACATCGTTTTCGTCTGTGATGGCCGACCAGCTCAGATCGAGCGTCTTCACGCGACCATCGGCCATCGGCTTGGTGATTTCGTTGACGAGCAGATGCTGGTTGAACTCGAAGTTCATGCTGTCTTCGCCAATGCATGCTGCGAGCGCGGCCTCGATTTGCGCGAGCCTGTCGCTGCCGATGCCGGTGCCGCCGAACACGAGATCGAGCAGCGGACGCCCCGCGATCTCGCGCGTTTCGAAGATCGCTTCGAGATAGGCCGAGTACTCCGGATGCACGACCACGCCTTCGACCACGGTCAGAATGCCCTGCTGCATGTTCTGCAGCATCGCCTGGATGTCGGCGGTCTTCTGCTTCAGTTGCAGCGAGCTTTGCTGGATCTTTTCGATCATGCCGTTGAACGCGACGATCGAATGACCGATCTCGTCCATGCGGCCGACCGGCACGCGCCGCGTGAAGTCCTGGCTCGCCGCGATCTCGCTCATCTCGACCTGCATGCGGCTCAGCGGACGCGTGATCTGGCGATACAGCAGCGCGCTGATCAGCACCAGCACGGCGATGGCCGCGCCGGTCGCGGCGGCGATCGCGGTCGTGGTGGTGGCGAGCGCGTCGTTCAGCGTCCCGATCGCGGCGTCCTTCTGGCGATTCTTCTCGATGCGCAGCGTCTCGACAATACCTTCGAGTTCGTCGCGATACTCCGCGACGTTCGCGAACAGATAGGCCTGCGCAAGTTCGTTCTTGCCTTCGGCCTTCATCTTCGCGGTGTCGTTGACCGCGTTGAAATAATTCGCGAGGCTCTCGCGCGCCTGGCTCACGAGCCCCGTTTGCGCCTGACCTTGCGCGGCCCTGGCCTGCACGTCGAGTGCGGCCTGCAACGAGGCTTCCTTGCTCTTCAGAAGCGCCTGGGCCTGCGCAACCATATTCGCGTCGGGCGCATAGACGAGCGTCATCATCGCGAGCTGCACGTCCTTGACCTGCGAGACGAGGTCCGCCGACGCGAGCGCGCTCGGCACGACACCTTGAGTAACCTGCCGCACATTGACGGCACTGCTGCGGGTCTGAAGCACGGCGTAGCCGCCAATGGCG
This sequence comes from Paraburkholderia sp. Ac-20336, assembly GCF_017105025.1. Lineage (NCBI taxonomy): Bacteria > Pseudomonadati > Pseudomonadota > Betaproteobacteria > Burkholderiales > Burkholderiaceae > Paraburkholderia > Paraburkholderia sp. Ac-20336. Next base: position 46,701 of record NZ_JAAGPS010000034.1, read on the forward strand.
GATAGCGCGACGAGCATCAGAACGACGAGAAGCGTGATGCGGTGACGGATGGTCATCTGAAGATCCCCGAGATCTGGAAATGCAAAATCCCCCGCTTTTTGCGGGTCGCCCGTGTGATTTTGTACTTGCGGGCGCGGGGATTATCGTCGCGGGCGTGTGACGAGGACATGACGAAATCCCCGTGAAAGAGTGCGATTTAAGGATTTGCCGAAAAAAAATTTTCAGAGGCCGATATGGGCTCAAGTTCGGGAAAGAACTGCCGTTATTCATGCCCGATGGTTTTCTCCTGGGCCTGTGGCGGGATGAAGCCTGCTGATCGTCAAAGCGCGGGTTCGAGCTTCGATAACAGCCTAGGAAGAGCGGACTCACGGCTTTCTCATGCCGCTCTTTTTGCACTCGGGTACGGGGCCGTACAGCACCGCAGAGTGCATGGACAGCACATGACCATGCCGCGTGAACCGGGCCCCTAAGGGAAAACGAGCGGCACCCCTTGTCAACCGGATGGCATTTTTCTACGTTCTCGCAGACGGCATTCGCCATAATGGATGCGCCGGGGCCTCTCCGTTATCGACGCCCGCGCGCATGAACGACCAAAAACGTTTTCACCACCGATGGAGTGTCCCATGAAGATTCAATCCGCTATCGCTGCGCTGGTGCTCGGCGCGGTACTCGTGTCACCGGCGTTCGCGCAGAACAGCCAGCAGACCAAAATGGCCGATTGCAACAAGCAGGCCGGCGACAAGAAGGGCGACGACCGCAAGGCATTCATGAAGACCTGCCTGTCCGCGAAGCCGGCCGCCGCCGCGCCGATGAGCCAGCAGGACAAGATGAAGGCGTGCAACGCCCAGGCCACCGGCAAAAAAGGCGACGACCGCAAGGCGTTTATGAAGACCTGCCTGTCGTCATCGGCGCCGGCGGCTGCCAACTAGAACGCCCGCACGAAATCGCCGTCTCCCACGGCGTCGGCATCTGCCGGCGCCCGCCGGCGCCTGTGTCGAGCACGCGGGCGCCGGCGCATCGGGCCTGCCTCGCCCATCGCGGCCCGGCCGCGCGCTTGCCGGCACGGCTCGCGCTTTGCCTTCCTTCGCTGTCCGCCCGCACGAACCCGCCGTTTTTCTTCTATGATGGCTGCGGAGACGGCCCACCCTCACCTACCCGACACAACCGGATCAAGCGGGCCGCCATCTTGTCGTTCGTGCTGCTGAGCATCGACCGGAGGCAAGGATGGTATCGAAGTATAAAAACCGCTGGCTGAGGCGGTGGTTGCTGGTCATCGTATTCTGGGCCGTGCCCGTGGCGATCGTTGCGGTCAACGAGATCCGCGAGGAAATGTCGTATAACGCCGTCGATCTCGACCGCGCGCTGACCACCTGGAATTTCACCGACGCGCAACGCGCGGCCGGCGCGCTCGCGCATTGCCACGGCAAGCCCGACGAGGCGAAAGCCGCCGGCTGCCCGGCCGACGTGCTGGCTGCCAACGCGGCGCGCCAGCAGGACGCGATCAACGAATACAGCGTGCGCCGCTCGACGCTGATGGCTTATCTGTGGCACGCGTTCGTCGGCTACTGGGTCGTGCCGGCGGCGATCCTGTTCCTGATCGGCGTGATTATCGGCATGGTGCGCCGCGCGCTGCGGCGTCCGCCGCCGGTCAAGAGTCCGGCGAATCACGGGTAAGCGGCACGCTTTGCCATGCGCGGCACGCTTTGCCATGCGCGGCATGGGCGGCATGGGCGGCTTGCCTCGCGAAATGGCGGCACGAGCGCGGCCATTTCAATGCGATGCCAATCGCGTAGTGCCTTGCACAGAAAATCGGTAAAAACGGGCCTTCGTGTCGCTTCGTCCATGCCTCGCCGGCGCATCGCCAGGATCGCGGTACGCAGCGCGCATCTCGCCGTCAATACGTCTACGCCCCGCTCGCGCAGCACCTTTGGAGGTTTTTCCATGCCCTCCAAGGCGCCCTTCGAAGCCAGTCAAAATTACTCGCCGGTCGGTCTCCATCGGCCTCAAAGCCCCATCCCATAAGGCTTTCGCATGCGCATGCCACACGCCTTTATGCGTCGCCTGTGTTATAACTTAAAAGCGACCGGGCGAAGCCATTCGCGGTTGCGCCACGGATCCATGATGAAGAAAATGGAGAAAAACGATGCAAAGACGACACTTCATGTTGAAGACGACCGCCGCACTCGCTGTCGGAGGCCTTGCACTCGCTGGCTGCACGACGACGGGCAACAGCAATCCCACCGCCGCCACGAACGCCTCGAAGCGTCAATCGATCGACGCCAGCGTCGACGGCACGATGTCCAAGCTGTTCACCACCGTACCGGGCTCGCGTGAGCTGGTCTCGAAGGCGCGCGGCGTACTCGTGTTCCCTTCGGTGCTGCAGGCGGGCTTCATCGTCGGCGGCCAGTATGGCGAAGGCGCGTTGCGCGTGGGCGGTGCCACGGTCGGCTACTACAGCACGGTGTCGGGCTCGTTCGGCCTGCAGGCCGGCGCGCAGTCGAAGGCGCTCATCTTCATGTTCATGACGCAGGACTCGCTCGACAAATTCCGCAACGCGGACGGCTGGTCGGCCGGCGCCGATGCATCGGTCGCGCTCGTGAAGGTCGGTGCGAATGGCGCGATCGACACGAACACGGCCACGGCCCCGGTGGAGGTCTTCGTCATGACCAACGCGGGCCTGATGGGCGACGTGTCGCTGCAAGGTACGAAGGTCACGCGCCTGAAGATCTGAGCGCGGGTCCGAATGCGCTAGTGCGGCCATAAAAACGGCGGTGCGTCTGTCGATGCACCGCCGCTTTTTCTTTTCCCCCTTCACCGCTCCGCAGTCAGCCTCGCCGCCGGCGAAGATCAGCTTCCCGACGTATCGATCACCTTGAAGCGCGAGCGCTTCTGCGCGCGAATCACCGACTGATACGCCTCCACGTATTGCCGCGCCATCCGGTGCGAAGTGAAGCGCTCCTCGAAGCGGCGCCGCACACCCGCGCGCGGCATCTTGTGCAGCCGGGCCACCGCTGCGACCGCGCCGATCTCGTCCTCGACGATAAAGCCCGTCACGCCGTCTTCGAGCACTTCGGGCACCGAGCCGCGATTGAATGCAATGACCGGCGTGCCGCACGCCATCGCCTCGATCATCACGAGGCCGAACGGCTCCGGCCAGTCGATCGGAAACAGCAGCGCGTGCGCCCCGGACAGAAACTCGGCCTTCTGGCCGTCGGCAATCTCGCCGATGTATTCGACATACGGCAGATCGAGCAACGGCCGGATCTCGCGCTCGAAGTATTCGCGGTCGGCCGCATCGACTTTCGCGGCGATGCGGATCGGCATGCCGCAGCGCCCCGCGATACGAATCGCGGTATCGACGCGCTTTTCCGGCGAAATCCGGCCGAGAAACGCAAGGTACTTCTGCTCGACCGGCTGCGGCGTGTACAACTGCTCCGGCAAGCCGTGATAGACGGTGGTGAGCCACCGCGCCTGGGGCAGCGGATGACGCTGCGCATTCGAGATCGAAATCACCGGCGCGGTGTTGAAGGTGTCGAACACGGGCTGCTGTTCGGGCAGATCGAGCCGGCCGTGCATCGTCGTGACGAACGGCGTGTCCTGCCGCTTGAAGACCGAGAACGAGTAATAGTCGAGGTGGAAGTGCAGCACGTCGAACTCTTCGGCCTGGCGGCGCACGAGTTCCATCAGCAGCATATGCGGCGCGATGCGGTCGCGAATGCCGGGGTCGAGACGCAGCGCGCGCGGCCAAACCGCTTCGAGCTTCGCGCTCGTGACGGAGTCGCCGCTCGCGAACAGCGTCACGTCGTGGCCCTGTTCGACCAGCGCCTCGGTGATGTACGACACGACGCGCTCGGTGCCGCCATAGAGTTTCGGCGGCACGGATTCGGTCAACGGGGCGATCTGCGCAATCTTCATAGTCTGTCTCCATGAGCCGGCGGCTTGCGCCTCGTGGCGGTACGCACCGGCGACGCCGAGTATGACAGCGCCGTTACCCGCGATCAATGCGCGCTTCGCCCAGGCAGGCGTCCATCGTTCGCACATCGTCGGACAAGGCTCATTATTTCCTGGCGGCCACTGAAAAGCCGCCGGTCTTGCATTTGCTCGGTGCTGTTACACCCGGCTTACATCCGGTGACGGGCGCGGCGAAGTGTAGCGAGGGGGCAAAGCGGAGCCGCAACCCGCCCGGCACTCGGCGCGCAAGCGGGCGGCCGAAGACGACAGGTCGGGCGAGCTAGGCGGCCCGCGCCTAGCCATGTCCGCCGCCCTCGCCCGGCTTGCGCAGCGGCACGCGGCGCAAATCGTCGAGAAAGGTGTCGCGCCACACGCCGAGGTCGTTCTTGCGCAGCGCCGCCATGTTGATCTCGTGGCGCCGCTGGCGTGCGTCGAGCGGCATCTGCAAGGCGCGTTGCAGAGCCTCGCACATGCCGACGGAGTCGTGCGGATTGACGAGCAGCGCACCGGAGAGCTCCGCAGCCGCGCCCGCGAAAATCGACAGCACGAGCACGCCGGGGTCGTCGGGATTCTGCGCGGCGACGTACTCCTTCGCGACGAGATTCATGCCGTCGTGCAGCGGCGTGACGAAGCCGATCTGCGATTCGCGGAACAGCGACATCAGCTTCCAGCGGTCGTACTGCTGATTCAGGTAGCGGATCGGCGTGTAGTCGAGGCCCGAGTAGCGGCCGTTGATGCGCCCTGCTTCGTATTCGAGGTCCTGGCGAATCTTCTGATAGGTCGCGACGTCCGAGCGTGTCGGCGGCGCGATCTGCACGAGCGTGACGTTGCCGCGCCATTCGGGCGAGCGTTCGAGCAGTAGCTCGAACGAGCGGAAACGCTCGACGAGCCCCTTCGAATAATCGAGCCGGTCGACGCTCATGATGAGCTTGCGCCCTTCGAGGCTCTGCTTGAGGTCGAGCACATGCTGGCGGCTCTCGTAGCGCTTCGCCTGCGCGGCGATTTCGTCGGGGAACACGCCGATCCGGTAGACGCCGGTGCGCAGCTTGCGCCCGAACGCCTCGACAACGCCATCGGCGCTCACGGTGCCGCGCGCATGGCGCGCCACGTAGTCGTGGAACGCCTGCTGGTCGGTGGCGGTCTGGAAGCCGAGCAGGTCGTAGCACGACATCGACTTCACGAGCTCCTCGTGCGGCGGAATGTTGAGCAGGATCTGCGGCGCGGGAAACGGAATATGCAGGAAGAAGCCGATGCGGTTCGCGACGCCCTCGTTGCGCAGCGCCTCGGCAAACGGGATCAGATGGTAGTCGTGAATCCAGATGATGTCGTCGGGTTCGAGCAGCTTGACGAGCTTGTGCGCGAGCCATGCGTTCACGCGCCGGTAGCCCGCATACTCCTCGCGCTCGTAGCGCGCGAGGTCGTTGCGGTAGTGGAACACGGGCCACAGCGTCGCGTTGGAAAAGCCGCGGTAGTACTGGTCGTAGTCCTTGCGCGTGAGGCCGACGGTCGCGAAGGTCACGGCGCCGTCCTGGTCGAGCGTCGGCCCGGCATTGGCGACGGTTTCGCTGACTACGTCGCCGCTCCAGCCGAACCAGACGCCGCCCGCGTCCTTCAGCGCGCCGAATACGCCGACGGCGAGCCCGCCCGCCGATCCTTTGGTCTCCGTCGGCGTCGCGACGCGATTCGACACGACGATCAGTCGGCCCATCTTGCGTATCCTCCTTGGGTTGCCGGGATGCGCGCCGGTCCGGCTCGTTCGCGGCTGTGGACGCGGCGCACGCATGGACAGCAAACCGTGTGCCTGGTCGAATTGCGCTGGTCGGTCCGTGCGAACGATTACGGCTACGGCTTGCATTGCCGGGCGCCCCTCAGCCGAAACCCTACCCAAATGTACCCATAGCACGAACCAGCGCGTGGCTAAGCCCGCTCCTGCGCCTTCCTCGCTGCAGCGAGAGCAGCGGCATCGGCTGTGCCCTCCGGCCGGCCGACGCGGCTCGCCACCGGATCGGCTTCGGTATGCGCGGCCGTGCTGCCGGCCGGCGCCTGCCTGCCGCGCGGCAGCCGGTCGAGACGGGCGCCGTCGCCGCTTTCCGGTTCCGCCGACACCTCGGCCCGCGCGCGCGGCAGGTACTCGGGATAGTGCCGCTGAATGAAATCGAGCAGCCCTTCGCGCACGCGGCAGCGCAGATCCCACGCGAGGCCGGAATCGGACGCGCTGACGAGCGCGCGCAACTGCATCGCGCGCTCGGTGCCCTCGGTGACCTGCAGCACCTGCACGCGGCGATCCCACTCGGGCGCGTGCTCGACGATGCGCGCCAGCTCTTCGCGCAGCGGCGCGAGCGGCATCCGGTAATCGACGAACAGAAACACCGTGCCGATGATCTGCGAGCTGCTGCGCGTCCAGTTGGCAAACGGATTTTCGATGAACCATTGCAGCGGCACGATCAGACGGCGCTGGTCCCACAGACGCACCGCCACGTACGTGCCGGTGATTTCCTCGATACGCCCCCACTCGCCCTGGATCACGACGACGTCGTCGAGGCGGATTGGTTGCGAGAGCGCGATCTGCAAGCCCGCGATCAGATTGCCGAGCACCGGCCGCGCCGCGATACCGGCGACGAGACCGGCCACCCCGGCCGATGCGAGCAGACTCGCACCGATCTGCCGGACACCCGGCAAGGTCATCAGCGCGCCGCCCATGCCGACGATAACGATCACGATCATTACCGAGCGCGCGAGCACGCGCGCCTGTGTATGAATGCGGCGCGCCTGCAGGTTATCGGCGGTATCGAGCGGATGGGCGCGAATGATTGCCTCGCCGATCGCCGCCGCCGATCGCACCGACAGCCACGTGAGCGCGGCGATCAGCGCGATCGAGGTGACGTCGCGTACGGGTTCGATGAAATGGAGGGAATCGGGCGCCTCGGACCAGACCCACGCGAAGACGAAGATCACGAGGACGAACAGCGTGGGCTTGTCGATGTAGCGCAGCACCACGCTCGTGAGCGTATGCGGCTCGGCGATGCGCATGACGATGCGCGAGCCGAAGCGATGAAAGCCGATCGCCACCACCGTCACGATGGCCGTGACGACCAGCGCGCCGAGCCATGAGTGCAGCGGCGCGGCGGCCACGCGGCTGAAGTCGTCGAAAGTAGGCATAACGGGCATCTTCCTCCGGGCTCGAGCGACGGCGGCACGCCTGCGGGACTACTCACTTCCCGGGCGGCCACTCCCGCCTGAGGGAGAACGGCCGCCGCGGCACCCGGCGCGCGTTTGCCGGGCTACCGGGATGCCGGGCGGAAGGCCCGGCGCGGCGGATCAGCCGCCGCTTCGGCAGGGAAACGCCTTGCCGAGTCCGAGCGAAATCGCCGTGCTCGCGTTGTAGCCGGCGGCGTTCGGATTGTCGGCGATGTACCGGCGCACCGCGTCGGTCAATTGCGCCGAGCGTGCGTCCGCCGGCAGGCAGAAATACTGGCCGACGCGCGGACCGGTGGTGCCGCCGATCGCATCAATCGTGTTGAAGATGCCGTCAGCCGCGCCTTCGATATAGGCCGCGCATGCGCTGCGCGAAGCCACGTCGGTCTTGGTGCACAGCTTGTTGAGGTCGCCTCCCGTAAACGCGGCTGCCGATAGCGGCAAAGCAAGCGCGCCGGCGAAAATCAAAGCCCGCAGCATGGTGTTCCTTTCCAGGTTTGTTTATCACGCGGTCTTTCGCCGCGTCCAGACGGCACACCGCGTGGCGCGCCGAGATCGTCATTCTGCACTGTTTTACGCGACGGCAGCAGGCAGGCCGCCATCACGCACCGGCAAATGGCGGCGACCGACCGGGCGCACTGGCTAATTCACTGGCGAACTCATCGACTGATTCACCCACGGCGAGTTTGCGCCGCACACTGCCCGTGCCGGCTTGCCGCCGGTTACTTCTGCTGCTGCGCCTGCTGCATGCGCGCCGTCAGCCCTTCGACGGCGTCCGGCTCCTTGTACTGCTTCGCGAAATCGAGCGCGGTCATGCCGATCTGGTTCTTCACGCCGATATCCGCGCCGTTGTCGAGCAGCAGCTTGAGCGTCGACATGTGGCCGCCGCGCGCGGCCATCATCAGCGGCGTGGTGCCGTTCGGCGAACCCGCGTCGACGTAGGCCGAGTGATCGAGCAGCAGTTTGACGATGTCGTCATGACCGTTCGCGGCCGCGTAGTGCAGCGGCGCCCAGCCCTTCTTGTTGACCTCGGCGTCTTTCGCGAGCAGCAGGTTCACGAAGTTGATGTCGCCGACAAGCGAGGCCATCATCAGCGCGTTTTCGCCCGACTTGTCCTCGATCTCGATATTGGTTTTGGGATTCGCGACGAGCGCCGCGCCCACCTTGTCCGACTTTTCGCGCGCGGCGATCACGAGCAGCGGGATGCCCTGGTTGTCGACGCTGTTCGGGTCCATGCCCTTCGCGATCAGCTTGTTGACACCGTCGATGTCGTCGAACTTGACCGCCTTGATGAGCGAGTCGATCGGTGCGGCCTGCGCGGGCGCGGCGACCAGCGTGGTCAGCGCCGCGCAGGCGAGCGTCGCGGCAAACGCCGCGCGCCGCA